>JARFQZ010000305.1 GCA_029287515.1 Lysobacterales bacterium | reverse complement strand
GCCCGCACAATACCTTCGGGATCGCCCCCCATCAATGTCACGCCGGCTGATTCAATGGCCACATCGGTTCCGGTACCCATGGCTATCCCGACATCTGCGGTGGCCAGCGCGGGCGCATCATTGATGCCGTCACCGGCCATCACCACCCGGCGACCTTCGCTCTGCAGTCGCCGGACCCGGTCAGCCTTTTCTTCGGGAAGCACTTCGGCAATGACCTCATCAATACCCAGCTGGCGCGCCACCGCCTGCGCCGTCGATTCACTGTCACCGGTCAGCATCACGACACGCATGCCTTCCTCGTGCAAAGCGCGAACAGCAGCGTGGCTGGAAGGACGAAGCGGATCACTGATGGCTATCACGCCGGCGGGCTGCCCCCCTGCAACAACATAGACGACGGTATGTCCACGGGACATCTCTGACCCGACATCGGCGCCGAATTGCCCGCTGGTCAACCCAATGGCCTCCAGCATGGCCGGGTTTCCCGCGACGACTTCAATGCCCCTGACCGTTCCGCTTACTCCTTTTCCGGTGTGGGATTTAAAATCCGTGACCTGTCCAGCCACCACTCCTGCCCTGTCCGCCGCGGCCACCAGGGCTTCAGCGAGGGGATGTTCACTCGCTTTCTCTACCGAGGCCGCAAGCAAAAGGACATCGGATTCGGTATGCGCCCCGAGGGCCCTGACGTTCTCGACGGCCGGCCTGCCTTCCGTCAGGGTTCCCGTTTTATCCAGAATCACGGTATCCGTATCGCGGAGCGCCTCGATGGCTTCGGCATTTCTGAACAATACACCCGCTTGAGCGCCCCTTCCCGAGGCCACCATGATGGACATCGGCGTTGCCAGTCCCAGTGCGCAGGGGCAAGCGATGATCAGCACAGCCACCGCGTTGATCATGGCATAGGCCATCGCGGGTGCCGGGCCGAGCGTGGCCCAGGCGACAAAGGTGACGACAGATGCCAGAACCACCGCGGGCACGAAATATCCGGCAACCCGGTCTACCAGTTTCTGAACCGGCGCCCTGCTTCGCTGAGCCTGGGCAACCATCTGCACGATATGGGCGAGCAGCGTGTCGGCGCCCACCTTCCTGGCTTCAATAAGCAGGCTGCCTGTGCCGTTAACCGTGGCGCCGATGACCTCGTCCCCGGGCGACCGGCTCACCGGCAGCGGTTCCCCGCTCATCATCGATTCATCGATATTGCTCGCGCCCTCCAGGATGACACCATCGACCGGTATTTTTTCACCGGGCCGCACCCTCAGGGTGTCGCCTGTTTTCAACTGATCGAGAGGAACATCTCTTTCATGGCCGCAGGGAGTCAGCCGCCGCGCTGTTTTTGGCGCGAGGTTGAGCAGGCTCTTGATCGCCTCTCCGGTCCTGCCGCGTGCCCTGAGCTCCAGCACCTGCCCCATGAGCACCAGCGTAATAATGACTGCGGAAGCTTCAAAATAAAGATCGACGTGTCCGTCCCGGCCCCGGAACGACCCGGGAAACCACTGCGGGAACAGCACAGCGATCACACTGTAGAGGTATGCGACACCGGTGCCCAGCGCGATCAGGGTGAACATGTTCAGGTGCCGGCTCTGTACCGATTGCCAGCCTCGAACGAAAAACGGCCATCCGGCCCAAAGCACCACCGGCGTTGAGAACATGAACTCGAGCCAGCGGGACCATTCGCGGGGCATGAATTCATGAAACCCGGTAACCATGCCGCCCATGGCAATCACGAAAACCGGCACCGTGAGGACCAATGCCACGAGGAAGCGCCGGGACATATCCTCGAGTTCAGGATTGCCCTGCTCTTCCTCCAGCGTAACCGTCTCCGGCTCCAGCGCCATACCGCAAGAAGGACAGACGCCCGGCCCGGCATTGCGGACCTCGGGACACATGGGACAGATATGGATCGACTCAGAAACTTCCATTAAACCGCGATCGGAGCACGTATCGCCGGGTGACACTGGTAGCCGGTCAGTTCAAAGTCCTCGTACCTGAAATCGAACAGGTCCCGCCGGTCAGGATTGATCTTCATTTCAGGCAGGGGATACGGATCCCTCGCCAGTTGAGTCTCCACCTGCTCCAGGTGATTGAGGTAAATGTGCACGTCACCGAATGTATGCACGAAGTCGCCCGGTTCCAGGCCCACAACCTGCGCCATCATCATGGTCAGCAAAGAATAAGAGGCAATATTGAAAGGCACGCCCAGAAATACATCAGCGCTGCGCTGGTAGAGCTGGCAACTGAGCCGGCCACCGGCGACATGAAACTGGAACATTGTATGGCACGGCGGCAGCGCCTGCAGGCCCATGGCTGCGTTTTCCCGGGGACTTCGTGACTCGTCGGGCAGCAGCGCGGGGTTCCAGGCGGAAACGATATGCCGGCGCGAATCGGGTTTGTTTTTGAGGTCCTCCAGAAGTCGTGCAATCTGGTCTATTCTGCGGCCGTCCGCGGCCACCCAGTTGCGCCACTGCGCTCCGTACACGGGGCCCAGCTCGCCTTCTTCAGTTGCCCATTCATCCCATATCCGCACACCGTTATCGTTGAGATAGCGGATATTGGTCTCTCCGTTCAGAAACCACAGCAGTTCATGGATAATGGATTTGAAATGGAGTTTCTTGGTGGTAACCGCCGGAAAGCCTTCCTGCAAATCAAATCGCATCTGGTGCCCGAACAGGCTAATGGTTCCCGTGCCGGTCCGGTCCGCTTTTTGCGTTCCCTGGTCGAGAATCCGTTGCAGTAGATCAAGGTATGTTTTCATTTTTTTCCCAGGCCCCTGTAAGCAAGAGCCATGATGACGAGCCCGGCCAGCACCATGGGTACAGAGAGCACCATGCCCATGGTCAACCACTCACCGCTGACGAACCCGATGTGTTCATCCGGCTCACGAAAGAATTCTGCCACAAAGCGGAAGCATCCATAACCGATCAGGAACAGGCCCGACACGGCGGCAGTGGGTCGTGGCGACCTTGAGTAAATCAACAGGACAATGAACAGGCACAGCCCTTCGCCGAAAAACTGGTAGAGCTGACTCGGATGCCGGGCAAGATGGTCCAGCGCCCCGGTTCGCCACGCCGCCTCGAGTTCCTCTGAACGCCAGCCGCCGGGCTGCACGGAATTGGCGAATATCATTGCCCACGGCGCGTCACTGAATCGGCCCCACAGCTCCCCGCCGATGAAATTACCCAGCCGCCCGAGGCCGAGTCCAAGCGGCACCAGCGGCGCCACGAAATCTGAAACCTGCCAGAAAGAGCGATCCGTTCGCCTGCCAAACCACCACATGGCGACGAGTACTCCGATCAAACCGCCGTGGAACGACATGCCTCCGTCAGTAATCCGGAACAGGAAAAGGGGATTGTCCAGGAAACTCTCGAAGCCATAAAAAAATACGTATCCGAACCGACCGCCCACAACCACGCCAAGCATCCCGTAAAACAGGAAATCACCCACGTCCTGGGCATTCCAGCCAGTCCAGGTTCGCTTGCTGGCCAGCCATACCCCGCCGGCCCAGAACAAAAGGAAAGCCAGCAGGTACATGATGCCGTACCAGTGCACATCCAGCGGGCCGAGAGAGAAAGCCACCGGGTCGACAGCGATGTAAAGGTATTCGGAACTGGTCACAAAAAAGTCGCGCTCTGTTTCTGGCGTGTAAATTCCATTTTCCCGACGGGCTGTGGCAGCATATGTCAGCGGAACGCATGCCGCAAGCCGTGATCAGGTAGACTGCTATCTGATTCGATCGCAGGCAGAACTGGAGCAGCGAAGGAAAACTTAAAATGCTGGAACTGGCGCTCCCCAATTCACATGCCCTGGCCGTGATGATAGTGATCATCGGGGCCCTGATCCTGTTCACGCGCGAAAGCATCCCCTTGCAAACGACCAGCTTGCTGGTGCTGGTCACCCTTACCGTGGGCTTTACCCTTTTTCCGTTCGAGTCAGATGGCCGGGTGCTGCAACCCAGTGACTTCTTTCTTGGGTTCGGCCACAAAGCACTGGTGGCCGTCTGCGGATTGATGATCGTGGGCCAGGGGCTGATCCGGACCGGCGCGCTGGAACCGGTCGGCCGGTTGCTGGCCCGCCTTTGGCGCAGAGGACCGGCGATTTCCCTGCTGGTGACGATCCTGATCACGGCTGTTTTGAGCGCCTTCATCAACAACACGCCGATCGTGGTGCTGATGCTGCCCATACTGATCGGTGTTGCGGTCCGTACCGGCATATCTCCCTCCGGTTCACTGATCCCGATGGGTTTTGCCAGCATCCTGGGCGGAATGGCGACAACCATCGGCACCTCGACCAATCTGCTGGTCGTCAACGTGGCCGCCGACATGGGCATGGATGCGTTCAGCATGTTCGACTTCCTCGGGCCTGCCTCGATTGCCGGAATTTTCGCAGTGATCTACCTTTGGCTGATTGCTCCGCACATGATTCCGGAAAGGAAACCACCGATGAGTGGCGCCGTGTCGAGGGTCTATACCGCCCAGATACGGCTCGACAAGACCAGCGCCGTGGTGGGAAGAACCCTGGCCAACGCGACCCTGCGTGTCGGCGAGGGCATGAAGATCGAATCCGTGCAGCGCGGACAGGGCGTGTTCATCAACCCGCTGCCCGATGTGGTGCTCAAAGCCGGCGATCGCCTGACAACCAGTGATACGCAGGCCAAGCTGCGCGAGTTCGCCCGCCTGCTGGGCGGCACACTCTTCTCCGGCGACCAGGAGGTTGACGCGGAACACCCGCTGAGCGCGGAAGGTCAGCAGATCGCCGAAGTCGTCATTACCCCGGCCTCGAGACTGAACGGTGTCCGTATCGGCAACGCCAGGCTGCGATCGCGCTACGGATTGCAATTGCTCGCTTTCAACCGGTTCGAGGAATCACAGGAAAGAAAATCACCCGGGCTCGATGAGGTCCAGTTGCGCTCGGGCGACGTGTTGCTGGTGCAGTCCACCGTGGAAAACCTGCGGGAATTGAAAGAGACGGCCGATTTCCTGATCCTCGACGGCAGCATCCAATTACCCAGTACCAAGAAAGCACCCATAGCCATGGCCACGATGCTGGGCGTTGTCGCACTGGCGGCGCTCAATATTGTACCGATCGAGATCAGCGCCATCCTGGGCTTCCTGGTCCTGATCATCTCCCGCTGCCTGAACTGGAAAGACGCGATGAGCGCGCTCAGCACGCAGGTGATACTGATCATCGTGTCGTCACTGGCGATGGGCGCTGCATTGCTGAAAACCGGCGGCGCGGATTACCTGGCGCGCCTGTTTGTCTACATCACCTTTGGAGCACCCCCTTCCGTGGTTTTGGGCGGACTGATGCTGATGATGGGCATTCTGACCAACATCGTTTCCAACAACGCGGCCGCGGTCATCGGCACGCCGATTGCGATCGGGATCGCGCAAAGGCTGGGGATGCCACTGGAGCCTTTTGTCCTCGCCGTGCTGTTCGGCGCCAACCTGAGTTTTGCAACACCCATGGCCTACCAGACCAATATCCTGCTGATGAATGCCGGCGGGTATAAGTTTGGTGATTTCGTGCGTGTGGGAGTGCCCCTGTCCATCGGTCTGTGGCTGGTCCTTACCGCCGTGCTGGTCTGGGCATACGGTATGTAGAAGGAAAACAACAATGGAATCCACTGCATCCTCAACGGCCGTCGTCCGCCACGGACCGTATCCTGAGCTGACCTGGGCCGCCATCCTTGTCGGCTATTTTCTCGGTGTCATCATTGCGATCAGTATCGGTTACGCGGCCCTTATTCTCGGCTTCTCTATCGAAGGGTCCGAACTCGCGGCGATCCTGGGCTTCGGCATCCTCCGCGGTATCCTGCGGCGCAACAGCATCATCGAGAACAACATCGCGCAGACGGTTGCCAGCGCCGTGAACGGCGCGTCCAGCGGCATGATGTTTTCCGTGCCTGCGATTTTTATCCTGGGTTACGGGACTGATTTCAACCCGGTGTTGCTGACGTTTGGTGCAATCGCCGGTGCCTTCCTGGGGATCGGTTTCATCATCCCCTTGCGCAAGCAAATGATCGACTATGAGCGGTTGACCTACCCTGGCGGTGTCGCGGTGGCGACCATTCTCAAATCACCCGGCGCGGGAATCCAGAAAGCCATGCTGCTGATCGGCGGCGCGCTGCTCAGCGGCGGATTGCATGCGGTAAGCCAATCCACCGGCGTCGATAACTGGGACCTGGGCAGCCTGATCGGTATGCCCGGCTACATGAACGGCGTCTGGTACCTTTCGCTGCTGACCATCGGCGTCGGATACATTGCGGGAAAAGGCGGCGTCGCCTTCATCATTGGCGGCTATGTCTGTTACTGGATACTGGCGCCAATGCTCGCTGGCCTCGAGATGTTCCCGGTCGATCCGGCAACGGGGGCGGTGACCGATGAACCCAATGCGCTGCGGCTGCTTCTGTTTCGCCCGGTAGGTATCGGCATGCTGATCGGCGGTGCGGTCGCCGGCGTGGTGATGGCGTTCCCGATGATCGTCAGCGCCGTTCGCAGCATGCAAAATGCAGCGAAATCCGAAGCGGCCATGTCACGTGACGAAATGCCCATCAAGTTGCTGTACACCGCGATTGTGGGGGCTGCTGTTTTGCTGGCCGTGATGGCCGTAATGTCAACGGACAAGATGGGGCTGGGACGGGGCCTGGTGATGGCTGTGGTCGGGACCCTCTGGGTCTGGATCGCGGGCGTCATACTGTCCGAAGCCATAGGCCGGACCAACTGGTCGCCCCTGTCCGGCATGACCCTGATTGCGGTTACCATACTGATTTTCATTTCCAGCGGGCTGGGGGATACGACCGCAGCCATCGTATCTGCTGTGATGGTTGGCGCCGCCGCCTGCGTGGCAATGTCACAGGCCACCGACCTGATGCTGGACCTCAAAACCGGCTACCTCGTCGGAGCAACACCCCGAAAACAGCAGATGGGGCAGTTCATTGGCGCCTGGCTCGGTCCGATCGTGATCATTTTCCTGATTTTCATCCTCCACGAAGCCTATGTGCTGGGCAGTGACAAGTTGCCGGCGCCTCAGGGCCAGGCATTGGCCAGCATGGTCAATGGCATCATGGGCGGGGACGTGCCTGCACAGAAATACCTCGCAGGGGCCGGGCTGGGCGCCATGCTGAGCCTGTTTCAGCCGGGACTGGGCATCACCGTCGGCCTGGGTTTCTACCTGCCCTTCAACATTGTGCTGACCTACAGCCTCGGCACGGCCCTGCGAGTCATCAGCGACTACAAGCTGGGCCAGGGCTATGCGGAAAACACCGGCATACCGGTTACAGCCGGTTTCATTGTCGGCGAGGCGCTGGTTGGTGTCGGTTATGCCATTTCAATGATCATCAAGGCGGTGTAGGCATGAAAGTATTTGCATTGGTCATGATTTTCTCTTCCTTCCTCGCCGGCTCGTTCGTTTCCGTGCTCGATCCGAGACTGGTCAACTGGAATTACCTGGTGCCTGTCCTGGCTGTCGGCCTGGTCGGTTTGTGGATTCACCGCAAGGCCTCCCACGCTCAAACCCGGGCGGGTGATCTTCTCGCCGGGAACATATCCACACTTGAAAGGAGCCTCAGCAACATCCTCGCCAACCTGGAAGATCTGCACGCGAGGGGAGACGACCTGCCCGTGTACGAGGCGAGGTTCGAAATAGACCGGTTGTTCCGCGAAGACCTGAACAATTTCGCCGAAGCCCGGGAAAGCATGATCCATGTCTTCGGTATCCAGAACTACGCCGACGTCATGAGCAATTTCGCCGCCGGTGAACGCTACATCAACCGCGTCTGGTCAGCCTCCACGGACGGCTATGTCGACGAGGTCCGCACCTACATCGAACGCGCGCGAGACCAGTTCATCGAAGGCAACCAGCATTTCAAAGAACTGCTGACTGAAAACAAAGCTTAACGGGGAACTGAAGCTCGACTCCCCTGCTTACCAGGGGGCCGGAGAAAGCAGGTCCACCCGGGATTCTCCGAATTGCCGGCAGGCCCACTCCACGCGCCGCTCGGGGCTTTGCCGCCCCTGGCCCAACGCGTCGACGGCATCCAGTCGGTGACGCAGGCCCCGCCGGTTCGCAATCTGGATGTTCAGCCCGGGGCGTGCATTGAGCTCCAGGATCAGCGGGCCGTGCTCTTCGTCCAGCACAATATCGACGCCCAGGTAACCCAGTTCCACCGCTTCGAAACACCGGGCAGCCATCGAGACGATCCGGCTCCAGTGCGGTATCCGGAAACCGGTGATTTGTGAGCCCGTATCCGGATGTACCGATACAGCGTTGTTTCCGGAAACCCCGCCAACCGTGATTCCACTGGCCATGTCGACACCTACCCCAATGGCGCCCTGGTGCAGATTGGCCTTGCCATGGGATTCACGTGTCGGCAACCGCACCATGGCCATGACCGGGTAGCCGCGATAGACAATCACCCGGATATCCGGCACGCCGTGATAAGTCAGGCCGGCAAACGCCGGGTCGAAATGCACGAGCGACTCGACCATCGCGACATCGGGTTGCCCACCCAGCGAATACAAACCGCCGATTACGTTGGTGAGATGGTGTTCGAGATCAGCGCGCAACACCAGCTTGCCGTCGGAGTCGACGAAATAGTCCGATTTGCGATCCTTGATCACGAGTATGCCGTCTCCGCCGCTGCCATGAGCGGGCTTGATGACGAACTCGTTATGATTACCCAGCAGCGCACCCAGGTGTGATGCCTGCTGCATGTACCTGGCCACCGCGATGAGTTCCGGAACCGCCAGGTTGCGTTCCTGCAGCCTTTCCTTGCACAAAACCTTGTCGTCGACCAGGGGAAAGTACCGCCGGTCATTCAGTTTCAGAATGTACTCACCATTCCGGCAATTGATCCCGAGGACACCATTGGATCGCAATTGTGCAAGCACACTGCCCATCAGGAGTCCCGTGCGGCAAGTTGCCGGAACCTGAACAACTCGGTGAGCCTGAATCCAGTGTAACGTCCCAGCGCAACGATCAGTCCCAGGACAATGAGGTTAACCTCCGGAAAAACAGTTACCCAGTACTCCAGCACATCAATCGAGATGACCAGGTATGCGAGGGATGCCATCAACAGGCTGCCCAACCCCTCCCTGATGGACGTAGCGGCGCCGCGCTCTTCCCAAACGATGGACATGCGCTCGATGACCATGGAAATGATCACCATCGGAAACAGCGAGACCGAAAGGCCGGTCTCAGTGCCCATCCGTTCACTGAGCAGGCTGATAGCGGTCATAAGCAGCACGACAATGGTTACAACGGCCGCCAGCCTGGGTACCAGCAATAACCGCAAACGTTCGAGATAGAAGCGGAACACCAGGCCCAGTGAAACGATCAGCATGAACAGCAGAATCCCCTTCAGAAGCTCCGTTTCCCTGAACGCCAGCGCAATCAGTACCGGTGCGAAGGTGCCAAACGAGCTCAGGCCGATGAAATTGCGAAGGAGCACGATGACGAGGATGCCAAACGGCACGAGGAGAAGTACTTCGTATACCGATTGGGTTTGCACCGGTAAGTGCAGCAGCGAGATTCGCCCGACGAACGAATCTTTCAGTTCCGTGCGCAGGGAAGCGAGCTCCAGGGAACTGGTCATGCGCTTCTTCACTGAAATCTGCAGGTCATTGATCAGGGCGCCACTGACACTCGCGAGGGTTTCCAGGCCACGCCACCAGATCATGAACTCCTCGGGCCTGCCCTGCTGACCGGTTGCGGGATCGAACAGCAGCCAGTCGTCTCCATCCCAAACAGCCAGCATCGTATCCACCACCGCGCGCTGCACGTCGTGCCTGAGCATGATCCCATGGACCAGTTTCGAAGGAATCTGCTCTGCCGCGAGAATGTTCTGTGCAAGCCGCGCGTGTTCCAGGGGGGACTCCACGCCTTCCATGAAGATTTTCCAGCTGGCGTCATCCGAACTCTCGTGCAGGTGATCCAGGATTTCGGCGGCAAAGGACTGAACGTCCGCGGATTCCTTTTTGACCTCTTCGACCAGGTCCTCCAGGGCGGTCGCCCAGGGCTCTTCCAGTTGCGGCGGCGGCGGAATTTCAGGACGGGTCGCAAACCGGTGCTGGCGCATATCCTTTATGACCGTGGCCCGGTAATAAAGCGTCCTGTCGCCGTCCAGGCTGCGGATCGCCCAATCGGCCCGGCGCCTGAACATTTCTTCCTGGATGGTTAGCCCAAAGTCCCGCGAAACAAAACTTTCGTTGCTGATGGTAAAGCCGGTGGAACGGACCGGCAGCAGCAGGCTGGCCCGCACCGGACCCTTGACCGGTTCGATCCGAAGGCGTGCCTGAACAACCCATTGCTCGCTGGTCTGGTCCGGAAAAACCGGATAACCCAGGCGCACCACCTTGAACGCGAAAACGAGGCCACCCACCATGATCAGCAGGAGCGAAAGAACCACCCATTGTCGGCTGCGGGTCATGAATCGATTTCCTGGCTGGATTCTTCGCCGCAACGGGACTGACCGAGGAAAGTTTCCGAAGAATCCACCAGAGCAAACATCGCGAGGGCGGTGCGCCCAACCAGCAGGGGATAGTTGAATTCACTCCGGTCGATCAGGCTGACTTCCGTCTCCACAAAGATTCCGGCAACACATATCTTCATCTCGATTACGGGGCGGGTCTGTTTGGTTCCGTCGTGTTGCACCACGCCGATCGTCCGGAGGCGCTCCCGGACCAGGATGAACTCCTCACCGCTTTCCCGATCGGTCACAGCGAAGCGAACCCAGCGTTTGCCTCCTTTGCGGAATTTTTTGATCACACGGGAGTCGAGCGAAGAGGTTTCGGCGCCGGTATCGAGTTTAGCCTTCAGTTCGAAACCCGGATCTGGCAGGTAGGCGTTTTCGACCCAGCCGAGAACCTGCAACTCCGATGGATTCGCCCCTGCGCAGAGCGGAATAATCGACAGCGCAACAATGCAATTTATGAACCTGGTTTTTTTCATAGTTGGCTATTTTCGTCCCTCGAACAGCTTTTCATGTAAAAATTCTGTTAGTTGAGCCAAAACGACGGGGATTGAGCGGTATAAACAATTGACTCGCCTATTCTGCAAGTTATACCCTTCTTGATCCGGAATACATACTTTATGTTTTTTCAACCGTTATCCATTTTTCAAAACCGAGATCTAGCATGCTAATGAATCGAATGAATAAAAGGCTCTTGTTGAGCGCAATTCTGGTAGCAGCCCTCTCCGCGGGTACTTTTGCACCTGTAGTTGCCCAGGTAAACATAGACCAGGTCATACAGGAAGGTGAGAAACGCTCCGACGCAGGTGCTGCCGAGCAGCAGCGCGTCGAGCAAATCGCCAACCAGACGGATGACTTGCTTAACGAATACAACACTGTTTCAAAAGTTGTAGACGGGCTGGTCACTTACAACAGCCTTCTGCAGCGGCAGGTGAATAACCAGGAAGAAGAGAAGGCGGCACTGAGCGAATCCATTTCCAACGTTGCCCTGATCGAGCGTCAGATCATCCCGATGATGACCCGCATGCTGGACTCACTGGAACAGTTCATCGCACTTGACACGCCCTTCCTGATCAAAGAGCGCACCGAGCGTCTCGAAAGGCTCAGGGGCATGATGGAGCGTTCAGACGTTTCTTCGGCTGAAAAATTCCGCCGCGTCATCGAGGCTTACCAGATCGAAAACGATTATGGCCGCACCATCGAAGCCTATAAGGGCACCGTGCCGATCAACGGTAACGAGCAGGAAGTCGACTTCCTCCGTATCGGACGTGTTTCCCTGGCCTACCAGTCAGTAGGCGGTGCGCATACCGGCGCCTGGGACAAGGCATCGGGTTCATGGGTTGAACTCGAAGCTTCAGAATTCAAAAACCAAATCAATGACGGATTGCGGGTGGCTCGCAAGCAGGTCGCTCCTGACCTGCTGATCGTACCTGTACCGGCTGCTTCGGGGGAATAATCATGATAAACAGAATATTAAAAGCAGCACTGATCACTGGACTCGCTTTCGGCCTTGGCAACACCGCTTATGCGGCACAGGCTGTTTCACTTGACGAATTACTGCAGCAGGTCAAATCCGGCCGCGTCAAGGACGCTGAGGAAAACAGGAAACGTATTGCTGAATTCCAGCAGGCCCGAGGGCAGCAGCAACAGTTGCTGAGAAACATGGAAGCTGAGCAAGTTCGCCAGGAACAGCTTTCGGTGCAACTGGAAAACACCTTCGAAGCCAACGACGCACAGATCATCGATCTGGAACGCGCCCTGCAGGAACGCCTCGGTGAACTGAAGGAACTGTTCGGTGTTCTGCAGCAGGCAGCCGGCGATGCGCGCGGCAATTTCGATACTTCCGTAACGCAGATCCAGTTCCCCGATCGCGGCGAATGGCTCACCGAGTTCGCGCAGAAGATGGGCTCCACGACGCGCATGCCGACCCTCGAGGAAATCGAGCGGATCTGGTTCGAACTGCAGCGTGAAATGACTGAGTCCGCCCGGGTTGCCAGCATCAACACCACGGTTATCAATGCCAGCGGTGAAGAAGAACAGCGCGATGTCGTTCGCGTCGGCCTGTTCAACGTCGTCTCCGACGGCAAGTACCTCGAGTACGTTCCCGAGACCGGCCGCCTGGTTGAACTGCAGCGCCAGCCCGCTGGCCGTTACACCGGCCGTGCAGCCAACCTGCAGTCTGCAACCGATGGTATGCACGGCTTCGCTGTGGACCCGACCCGCGGCCAGTTACTGGCCCTGCTGGTGCAGTCCCCCAGCCTGACGGAACGCATTGCACAGGGTAAGGAAGTGGGTTACGTAATCATCGCACTGGGTATCGTAGGTCTCGCCATCGCTATCTGGCGTTTGCTGGCATTGTCCGGTACTGCCGCCAAGGTTAACCGGCAGACCAAAAATCTTGAGCAGGCGGGCAACAATCCGCTGGGCCGTGTATTGAAGATTGCGCACGACAACCCTGATTCAGACGTCGAGGCGCTTGAGCTTAAGCTGGGTGAGGCGATTCTGAAGGAAATTCCGAAGTTCAACTCGATGCTCCCATTCCTGAAGATCATCTCTGTCGTTGCGCCATTGCTCGGACTGCTGGGTACAGTTACCGGTATGATCGTCACCTTCCAGGCTATTACGCTGTACGGTGCGGGTGACCCGAAACTGATGGCCGGTGGTATTTCAACCGCGCTGGTCACGACGGTTCTCGGCCTGTGCGTCGCCATTCCCACGGTGTTCCTGCATACGCTGGTACAAAGCCGTGCGAAACGCCTGACACAGATCCTCCAGGAAGAGGCGGCAGGCATGCTTTCCGAGCGTGCTGAAAGGATGGCATAAACCAGATGGACGTCATCTTTTATTATCTGCCATTCCTTGAAACCATCCGGGATTTCTTTGAACTCGGCGGTCCGGTGCTGAATGTCATCGCCATCGTCACCCTGGTCATGTGGATGCTGATTATCGAACGGATTGTGTACTTCCGGACAGGGCATAAAACCCTGATCCGGAAGGCTCACAATTACTGGGATGAACGCACCGATTATTCATCCTGGAAAGCTCACCAGATCAGGGACCGCATCATTTCACAGGTGTCCGCGAATGCGGAGCGCAACATGGCTCTGATCAAGACCTGTGTAGCCCTCTGCCCCCTGCTGGGGTTGCTGGGCACGGTAACGGGCATGATCGAGGTCTTCGAGGTCATGGCCATTTCCGGATCAGGTAATCCCCGGTCAATGGCCTCCGGTGTGTCCAGGGCTACCGTTCCAACAATGGCCGGCATGGTAGCGGCGCTTTCCGGAGTGGCGATGTCTGCGTTCCTTGAAAACAAGGCGCGCAGGGAACGCGAGTTCATAGCAGACGAATTAATTATCGAGCACGGCTGAAGGTTCGAACCTTCAGCCTGCTGATACAGGAGAAAGACAAATGCGGCAACATTTAGCCCAGCAGTACGACGAAGAAGAGTCGGAGATCAATATCACCCCCATGCTGGACGTGGTATTTATCATGCTGATCTTCTTTATCGTCACCGCAACCTTTGTAAAAGAGGCCGGTATCGAAGTGAACCGGCCTGATGCAGCGACCGCTGTAAAACAGGAGAAAGCCAATATACTGGTCGCGATCGGTCCAAATAATGACATCTGGATTGACCGCCGCCAGATCGATATCCGTTCAGTACGACCGAATATCGAACGCTTGCACGCAGAGAATCCCCAGGGTTCGGTCGTGATCCAGGCAGATAAGGAATCCAAAACGGATACCCTGATCCAGGTGATGGACGCGGCCCGCTCTGCCGGAGTTTTCAACGTGTCGATTGCGGCCCAGGAACAGTAAGAGGTGAGCCATGTCGGCCACGATTATTGAAACATTATCTATCAGCAAATCTGGCAATTACGTCCGGATGGCGATCGGCGTCATCCTGGGCGTGGTGATCACTGCCGGTCTGTTCTGGTTCATGCAATACCTGATCGAAACGGCTGACCGCGAACTCAATGAGGGCGCTTCCGGCCACCTGATCGACTTCGTACGGCTGAAAAGGGATGAGTCGATCCAGCGCAGGCAGCTCAAACCCAAGAAGCCGCCACCGCCGGATGCACCGCCGCCACAGCCGCCGACACCCCAGTTGGATAACCTGAATCCAAACGCTGAGAAGATAGCCATCTCTGCCGCCCCGGTGGAAACGGATATCGAAATGAGCGGCGGTTTCAGCCTCGGCGTGGGTGAAGGCGACTACCTGCCCATCGTGAAAGTGGCGCCGATTTATCCTCAGCGAGCCCTTTCACGCAGTGTGGAAGGATACTGCGTAGTGCAGTACACGGTGACCAAGCAGGGCACGATTCGCGACCCGTTTGTCGTGGAAGACCAGTGCACCAGCACGCTTTTCCACCGCGCATCAGTGCAGGCAGCCATGAAGTTCAAGTACAAACCGCGTGTCGTCGATGGCCAGGCCATTGAAGTCCCGGGCGTACAGAACAAGTTCACCTATGAAATCACGCAGGATTAGGTAAAGACCTATGTACAGATTCATGTCAAAACTGATGATTGCCATTGTTTCCGGCTGCTTGTTGTTGGGGCTTTCCGGCACCGCCTTCGCCCAGAAGGCGCCTAAGGGCGAAGAAAAAAAGACCAAGGAAACCGTGGCCATGAGCCAGTCAGTCTACGAAAAGCTGACGGAAATCCAGGAACTGATCGAAGCAAAGGACTACGCATCCGCGCAGCGCCTCACCGATGAATTGCGGGGTAAAAAAGGGCTGAGTCCATACGAAAATGCCCAGATCTGGAATATCTCCGGGTATTCCTTCTACCTGCAGGAACGTTACGACGATGCCATCCGGGCATATGAAAACGTGATGGCACAGCCCGAACTGCCCGAAGCCCTGATGCTCAGCACGCTTAAGACCATGGCCCAGTTGCAGTTTACCCAGGAAGACTACGAAGCTGCACTGGCGACCGTTCGGCGGCTGATGAGCAACGTTTCAGAGCCCAGCGCAGACATTTTCATGCTGGAGGGCCAGGCACTGTTCCAACTGGCGAGGTACGAGGAAGCTCTGGTTCCGATCAAAACAGGGATCGATATGTACCGCCAGCAGGGCCAGGTGCCAAAAGAGAACTGGCTGCTGCTGTTGCGCGTGATCTACTTTGAACAGAAAGATTACGAAAGCATGATCGACGTGGTCAGGGAATTGATCGTTTACTACCCCAAGGACACGTACGTCCTGACGCTGGCCGGTATTTACAGCGAACTCGGCGACACCAAGAAACAACTGGCACTGACCGAAGTCCTGTACGAGAAGGGCTATCTGAACACCACTTCCCACATTACCAACCTGGCAAACCTCTACCTGATGCATGGCCTTCCTTACAAGGCGGCTTCAGTGCTTGAAAGGGAAATGAACGAGAACATCGTCGAGGCCAACGAACGCAACCTGAGGCTTCTGTCCCAGGCCTGGTACCAGGCGCGCGAGGATGAAAGATCCATTCCTCCCCTGAAACGGGCTGCCGAGTTGTCGAAAGAGGGCGATCTGTATATCCGCCTTGCCCAGGCCAACATCAACCTCGAAAACTGGGGTGAAGCGGCGGCTGCCGTGCAGCAGGGCCTGAAACTGGGTGGCCTGAAACGCCCGGACACCGCGAACATCATGCTGGGCATGGCGCTGTTCAACCAAAAACGGCTTGAGCAGGCACGCCGCGCATTTGAGCGGGCCCAGGGCGACAACCGGTCCAGGCGCACCGCCGCTCAGTGGATTGCTTACGTCGACAGCGAAATCAAGCGTCGTGACCTGATGGCCCAGGACGTTGAATACAAACCTCGCGAACGTGACGACATGATGGATGTCGTCGAAGGCCAGCAGGAGTAATTATTTCAGGACGGAACACGGGCACAAAAAAATGGGGTCAGGTTAACTTTTGCTTTCTTCAAAAGTTAACCTGACCCCATTTTTTTCCATTTTTTTCTAGTTCAGGGCCACCACGTCAATATTGATTTTCTCCATCACTTTTTCGGTCGTGTGACTGCTGAAGGTCGCGGCAAGCCCTTTCTTCGATGAAATCCCGAGAACCACCATGTCGGCACCGATCTTTTCAGCGATGCCGGCAATAACGTCCTCTGGCTTACCCATATCCCGGTGTATTTGCTCGCGCGGCAGGCCGCTCATCCGGCCGATCAGTGCGCGGTCCGGAAAGTCCTCACTGCCTTTGTAAGCATTGACCACGTGGAAGTCGGCCCCGAAGTACTCGGAAAGGAACAGCCCGCGTTCAATAATCTTTTCGTTCAGCGCGATGTGGGCAGCATCTTTGGCCTGGGTGTTTACTGCGGCCAGGATGACTTCAATGGGCGCCTTGGTACCTTCGTCTACGATCACCACGTCACTTTTGGCCTGCCGGACCAGGTCCCACTTGGAGTCGGTGATCCCTGTTTTATGTTCGGCTGACGTCTCGCAAATCATGATCGTATCGCAACCATAGCGATCAGCGGCATCGATGATTGATGCGCGCCAATCGCGGGTCCAGAAAAATTCCGCGGTGTATTCCATGTTCAAATCGTCAAGCGGGGCGAGCAATTCCTCGATATCCTTGACGCTGCAGATGACTTCCGTGGGTGCATCAGGCTCAGTCTTGTCCGGGCTTTCAAAACCGATCAGCAAATGAAATTCAAGCTCCCATTTTCTCTCCTGGCGCACAATATCCACTATACGTTCCAGTGCAAGATGCTCTTCATGGGATGGATCAACAATAACGAGGTACTTTCTTTTATCCACTTAAAAACCCTCCGGACATTTATCTGATGTGATCACGCCCGCTGCCGGGCATCTGTTCATTCTACCTGATATAAAGCTGGAAACCCGCCCAAGACATGAAATTTCCGGGATCAACGGATTTCATTAGATTAACTTTGCTTCGGGACAAAGCCTCCGCAACATTTTTCGATGATTCCAGTTCTCTGTAAAAATCCGCCATGAATAACGCCGTTTCCGAATCATCCCGTGAGCGCAGACTGACGACTACATTCCTGGCTCCATTTCTCAGGAAGTCTGAAACAAAACCCAGCCTGCTGTCAAAACCGGACTGGCTCAAGGACGAGACCGTGGTTCTGCTGAGAACAACCAGGCTCGCGCTGAAAACCAGCCCCCGGATATCTGCAGGAAGAAGATTATCGATGGCGGATTCTTCACTGGTCCGGGACATCAGCAACATCGAATGCTCCGGGGATGCCAGGTCAAGCGTGCCCGGAATGGCCAGGTGGATCAGCCCTGCTTCGAAAAACCTCGGGTCCTGAAACTCATCTCTCTGTAACGCGACACCCTGAACGATATTCAACCCCGGCCCGACGAAAGCGTCCGTGACCGTATTGATTTCAGCCGAAACCTGGATGTCGTAACTGAACAGGTCCTGACCCGTCTGTGGATTACCCGCCAGGAAAACTTTCTCTCTGAAACCCGGCGCAATAACCGGGGCAGATGGTGAAGCGCCCGCCAGGCTGTCCATGTTGACCACCTGGTGCCGTTCCGCCAGGAACCTGCCATCCAGTCTCATCGCATCTAATGGCATTCCTTTCAGAGGACCGGAGGGCAAAAAGAAAATCCTGGGCGCAAGCGAATCCGCCAGCGGCTCCACCAGCGATTGACCGAGGGCGTCAAGGTAAGGCAGGAGGTCTTCACCACTGTCTGCCAGGCTGCGCTGCAAGCGATCCAACTGGCCGGAAAGCTTTCTGAAGCCCCCGAGCCGTTTCATAGAAACACCGCGCCTGTTGCCGACCAGCGCGTACACAGCGGATTCACTGAAATAGTAAGTCAGGAAAATCGCGCCGCCTGGAAGGCCGTTCAGCACATCGTCAAGGCTTCTGCTGTTGATCGGCGTCGTAGCGGGAGAAAACCCGGCCCGTTGGCTGCGCCATTGCGCATTGGCCTGGGTTGCCAGTTGCATGGATGCTTCACCACCGGCCGATTCGCGACGCGCCAGCAGTGCCCGCAGAGATTCTTCTGCCTCTCTGTCGCTCTCCGGGCGATCTACCAGCCGGACCCGGTCCAGGGCAATCAGCGTTTGCTCACCTATTGAGCCAGCAGCAGCGACTTCCAGGTAATGCTTGAAAATCTCATCTTTGTTAAGCCAATACCAGGAGCCCAGAATGCCCGGCAGCTCCTGGCTGAAGAACAGCAGGTCATCCACCAGGTTCCCCAACAAGCTCAGCGCCTCTCCCTGTCTGCCCTCGAGGTGCAAAATCCTGGCTCTGACCCCGTTGGCTTCGAGGGCCAGCCAGGGGATGCCCGCAGTAGACAGCGCATCGAAAGAACGATTGGTTGCCGCGGCTGAACAGGCACCCTGTCCCTGGTTTTCCAGTTTGAACAGACACAGGTGCATATCGGCGCGGTGTTTAGCCAGCAATTCTCCGCTGGCAGCTGCCAGCCGGCTGCCTTCCATCATCAGTTTAGTGGCACGGGAAGATTGAGCGCCGTCCTTTTTCCAGGCGTCTATTGCTGTTTCAAATTCAAAATGGGCAAGGTCCGAGCCGGTTTGAAGTAATTCTTCCTGTTTGCCCCTGTACCGGGCTAACTGTTCAAACTCCTGTCGATGGCGGTGAATACCCGCCAGCATGTCGTATGCCCGTATAAGAGCGGCCCTGTCAGTCGCCAGTTCCGTGCGGGGGATGGACTCTGTGATGAGCACCCGGGCTTTTTCCATTTCACCCATGGAAAAATACGACCAGGCCAGGGCCAGCCCGGTGGGGCCCCATGAGCCGGTTGCCGCATCGGCTTGTTGAATGGACAGTGCGAGGTCAAGCTCAGCAGCAGCTTCGCGGTACCGGTAGGTACTGTTCAGCAACCTCCCTTTCTCGAACAGGTTGTCTGTAAATTCCTGCCCGGTTTCGCTCTCAAGGTCACCGCCGATGTCTTCGAGTAATTCGATCGCGCCCATCGTACTGCCCTGCGATTCATACGCTGCGGCAGCTGTGCCCCTGATTTCGTTGGTCAGTTCGGTATTGCCGGTGGTGAGTGCAACATCCAGCGCAGCCTGGAACCTGCGAACCGCATCGTCCATCCGGCCCTGTTGCTCATAAGCAAGTCCGTCGTTGAACAGCGCCCTCGCCTTTTCAGAAGGAAGGTTCATCTGGTCGGCAAGGATCACCACCTGGTCAAGGACGGCATGCAACTGTTCGTAACGCTGGAAGGCAACTTCGCCCTTCGCGTGTTCGCCGGATAATTGCAATGCCTCGGCTTCAAGAACCAGGGAAGCCAGCTCAATCTCTTCATACCCGGCTCTGCGGGCCGAGTCCTGCAACTGGCTCACCAGTTCCATGGCCATCAGCACATCGTTGAGCTTGTGAAGCACCAGGTGGGCTGCGTAGAACTCCGACCAGAGCTTCATTTCCTCCCAGCCCAGGCCGGCGAAGGCCCTGGCTGATTCCCTCAGCGTGTAGATTTTCATGGACCAGGTCGTGGAATCGTTGCTGTGGACTTTCTCTGTTCCGTGGGACAACAACTTGTAGGCCTGTCCAAAGGAAGCACTTTTCCAGTCCCTGTCCGGCAACTGGATCAGTTCCATGTTGACCCGCGAACGATCCACAGGCCGTGATGGCGTGATCTTGATCATCAATTGGCGGGGTTTATCCACTGACTCCACGAATTGGTAAAGCGGTCCTATCCGGCTGAGGGGGACTCCGGAAGATTTGAGCAGTGCCCTTTCCGGGCCAAAAATCTCTGCGTCGAATTCTGTTTCAGCCGCTTCAATTTTTATGACCAGTGCGACATTCGGGTACTGGTAAACCATGAATTCGGCAGGCCGGGAACCGGATATCTGGCCCGGCTGGGCCGCGAAGGCGCTGAACGATGAAACCAGCAAAAGGAATGTGAGCAGGGCCCGTGTCATCCCTCATAGATTACGGCCATGGCAGCCAAGGTCAACCGCCAATTGCCCCTGCTGCGCCTTTTTGATAGTTTGCAAGGGCTGATGCGAAGACCCAACCGAGAAACCTCCGTTTTTACAACCTCCGCGATCGATCTGTTCGCCTCGGCGCTGGGCGCGTTCATTCTGCTGGTCATGATTCTGTTCCCCTACTATCGCAATGCCGGTTCCGACGATGCGTTCTCCAGGACCCAGGAAATACAGGAGTTGAGGAGACTGGCTTCGGGTGAAATCGCCAGGATGCTCTCGGAACAGCAGGTTTCACAGAGCGAAGTCCAGGACATGAACGAAGCCAACCGGGGTATCGAGGCAGAAATCTCCCGCATCCGAAATAAAATGGCGGACATCAAAACACAACTGGCTGAAGAACCGGTGAAGGAGCCCGAACCGGTGGAGGAAATCATCGAAGAGCCGGAACCCGAAGCGCTGACTGCGGGCGTGGAGTTCTCCATCCTGGGCCTGGCGACCGAGAAAAAAGCCTTCGTCATCGTCGTGGACATGTCCGGCAGCATGCTTTCCTACACGGACCTGATGGTGAAGTCGGTTCTCGAGGTCCTCGAACCACTGGATGAAACCAACGAGTTCGCCATCATCGGCTACCAGGGCAATCCTTCACCTGTCATATGGAACTTCCCCGAGACGGGCGGCCTGCTGCAGGGAACCGAGGCCAATCTGGACGCGGCGCGCAACTTCATCCAGTCACTGGCGAGAAGGTTTGCCGGATCCACGCCTACTCATTACGCCGTACTTTCGGCCATGCAGTACCCGGCGGATGCCATCATCCTCATGAGCGACGGCGAACCTGACAATGCACCGGGCTTCATTGTCCAGGACGTGACCAGCCTGAACCGCCGCGAAAACAAGGAAATTCACACCGTGGCGATCGGAGATTACACGCAAAACCGCGGACTGGTGATGTTCCTGCAAACACTGGCGAGGCAAAACAACGGTGATTTCGTGGGAGTTTCCAGGTGAAATCGCGCCGTCGCAATTTCGAGGTTTATTCCCTGTCGGCTATTGACCTATTCGCTTCCGCAATGGGCGCTTTCATCATCATTACGATCATCCTGATGCCCGATTACCAGAAAGAGGTCCGGTCGCAGGGAGACCTGGAATATCTCGAAGAACTGGCCGGAAAAACCCAGGCCATGCTGGACAAGACCGAAGAAGGAAGCAAGAACATTCTCGAAGCCCTGCTGGCGGCACAGACCCGGCAACAGCAGTTGCAGGCGACGGAGAAAATCGTTTCCAGCGAACTGGAAACCCTGGAGGCCGAGCAGCAGGCGCGCAATGACCAACCACCGCCACCGCCTCCCTCCCCGGTGATCACGCCGGAAAAGGAGGGCAGCAACCAGGTCACTTTCCGGTTTCTTGGTCTGAAGACAGACAAGAAACGCATCCTGTTCCTGGTGGACATGAACAAATTCCTCGCAGGGCACGAATCACTGGTCCGCCGGACCGTCGCCAGGGG
>JARFQZ010000174.1 GCA_029287515.1 Lysobacterales bacterium | reverse complement strand
GACCGCAAAAACCGGCTGAACCCGGACCGCAAGCGAGTGGCGCTGATGTTCCAGGACCCGGTCGGATCGCTGAACCCCAGGATGACGGTCAGGAAAGCACTGGCCGAGCCTTTCCGGATCCACAAGATAGAGTCGGTCGATCCTGATCGCGAAGCATTAGGCCTGCTGGACAAGGTCGGGCTGGGCGCGGACTTTGCGGACCGCTACCCGCATCAGCTGAGCGGCGGCCAGGCCAGGCGGGTGGGCGTCGCCCGTGCCCTGTCCCTTCGTCCACACCTGCTGATCGCAGACGAGCCGACGGCCGGGCTGGATGTGTCCATCCAGGGCGAGGTGCTCAACCTGCTGTCGCAACTGCAGCAGGAAATGGGCCTGGGCATCCTGGTCATTACGCACAATCTGAATATCGTGAGGCACGTGGCGGACCAGATGGCCATCATGTACCTGGGGCGTTTCATCGAGCAGGGTGATTCACAGCAGATCTTCAGTCAGCCCCGCCACCCCTACACGGCAGCGCTGCTGGCGGCCAATCCCAGCCCCGACCCGGACGCGCAGCCCGGCCAGATCGAATTGAAGGGTGATGTACCGAGCCTGCTGCAAAGACCCCCAGGCTGCGAATTCCATACGCGATGCCCGGGGGTGAGGGAGAAATGCCGGAGTTCATTCCCGGAGGTATCCACCGATGGTGAAAGCCGGCAATTCCACTGTTTCTATCCGCTGGGGCGTTGATCCCTACTCGTACCGCAGTGCGAGGATCGGGCTGGCCCGCGAGATGCGGATGGCGTGTCCGGCCACCGTTCCCCAGGCCAGCAATACCGCGACCAGGCCCGAGGCCAGCAGGATGACGACCTGGGCATCGATGCGTTCGGCAAAGAAATCCAGGTAGGTTTTCGACGCGATGTAAGCCAGCGGCAGCGCGATGACCAGCGCCCACAGTACCGGTTTGGAGAACTGCCATACCAGCAACCGCGCTACCTGCAACGAGTTGGCGCCGAGCACTTTACGGATGCCAATTTCGCGGGTGCGCTGCGCAGCCATGAAGGCGGCCAGGCCGAACAGCCCGATCAGCGCCAGCGCCAGGGCCACGCCGGCGAAGCCCGCCAGAGCGCCGTTCAGCAGCTTCAGAATGTTGTACACCTCGTCGAACACTTCGTCCAGGAAGCGGCCCTGGATCGGGTACTCGGGAATCACGCGGTCCCACGTGTCTTCTATCGCCGCGATGGTGTCCATCATGTTGCCACCGGTGATCCGCACCGAGCCGGTGCGCAGGTGTTTCGCCCGGTACATGTAGACCCACGGTTTCTCGGTATTGAACAGGCCGGTGATGTTCTGGGTTGGCACCACGCCAACAATTACCATTTCACGCAGCGAATTTTCCTCGTCCAGGTCGTAGAAGCGCTGATTGACGGCGTCTTGCGGCGAGGTAATCCCCATTTTTTCCAGCGCCAGTTCGTTGACCAGCACATTGACCACTTCGCTCTCATCGCTGCGCTCGTCGTTGCTCACGTCGCGCGACAGGTTGCGGCCGGCCAGCACCGGGATGTCATAGGCATCGAGGAATTCCGGTGTCATCGCCAGGTAGTGAATGCGGAATTTGCCGGCCTCGTCGCCCGGCGTCATCGTGATGTCGATCTGCGTGTTGTTCTGCTCGTAGGGCACTTGCGAGGAGTAGCCGACATGGTCGACGTTGGGCAGGGCTTCCAGCTCGTGGCGCAAAGTATCCAGGCGCCCACTTATTTCATCCGGACTCATACGGCCCAGGATGTAGACCTCGGAGCGCGGAAAGATATAACTGGACTCCTTCACTTTCTCGTTCTGCATGAAAACCACGGTCACCAGCGACAGCATGAAGGCGGAGATCGTGAACTGGGCACCGATCATGAACGCGCGGACCCGTGAGCCCTTCCTGCCTTTACGGGCGACATCTCGCAGCGCGTCAATCGGGCTGGCGCGAGTGATCAGCCACGCCGGGTACGCGCCGGCGACCAGCCCGACGACAATCGTCGTGGCCAGCAGCCAGGGCAGGGTGGAAAGGTAATCCAGCGTCAGCACCTTGCCGGTGCTGCTGTTGAACAGCGGAATCACGAGTTCCAGCATCGCGATGGCCACCAGCATGGCGATTGCGGTGATGGTCAGGCTTTCCACCAGGAACTGCGTCAGCAACTGGCCGCGTTCGGCGCCCATGGTCTTGCGCATACCGACCTCGCGGCTGCGGCCGAGGGACTGGGCAGTGGCGAGATTGGTGTAGTTGACGCAGGCCACGAGCAGCACCAGCAGGCTGAGCAAGCTGACCACCGATATGACGGGCAGGCCAAGCATATCCCATATGGCCAGGTTGGCTTCCGCTAACGGCTTGACGAACAGGCCCGCGATGACTTCTTTCTTGTCTTCCGGCACCTGCCGCTCATAAATACCATCGATCTGGGCCTGCAGCCACTGCTGGCCCAGCGTTTCCGGAAGCATCACGTAGGTCATGTTGCCGAGGGACAGGTTGTCCCACTCGCCGGCCATGTCATAGTCGCGAATCCGTCCCAGCGCCTGGATCGGTGCGAGAATTTCCAGATCGGATTCCATTATGAACAGGGAGTTGAAGTGGGAGTTTTGCGGGATGTCGCGGACCACGGCCGAGATGTAGAACTCGAACTCGTTGTCCATTGTTATTACCTTGCCCAGCACGTCGGTGTTTCCGAAATACTTCATGGCAGTGGATTCGGTAACCAGTATGCCGGACGGATCATTCAGCGCCGAGGCGTCGCCGTGCAGGTAGTCGAAATCAAAAATCTGCAGTAATTCCGGATCCGCGAAGCGCAGTTGCTGGTAGAAGCTTTCGGCGCCCATCGTGATCAGCATTTCGCGGCTGATGGTCCGGGCGACCAACTCCACGTCGCTGACCTCGGCTTCGACGATCGGCCCCACGGCAGAGAAGGTCGATCCCATCCTGTCCACGCCCACATCCAGGTCTGCTGCCGCGATGGAGCCGATGGTGTAGGTGCGATGGGCGTTCTCGAAGAACAGGTCATGGGTGCGCTCGTAGTTCACGAGCAGCCCGCCGAAGACATAAATCGCCAGGCCGAGCGCCAGGCCGGCAATGTTAATGAATGCGAAGAGCTTGTTCTTGCGCAGGTTACGGAGTGCGATTTTCAGGTTGTTCCAGAACATGGCGATTCAGCCTCGGGTTCGGTGCGCGATCAGGCTGCGCGAAGGTTTTCAGTGACGATGTGGCCGTCGAACAGGTTGACCGTTCGGTGTGCATAGTCCGCGTGCGACGGTGAATGGGTGACCATCACGATGGTCGTGCCCTCGTCGTTGAGGGAGCGCAACAGCTCCATCACTTCCTGTCCATGCACGGAATCCAGGTTGCCGGTCGGCTCATCGGCGAGGATCAGAGGCTGGTTGCCAACCACCGCACGGGCCACCGCCACACGCTGTTGCTGGCCGCCTGAAAGCTGGCCGGGCCGGTGCTTGGCGCGGTGCGCCACGCCCATGCGGTCCATCACATCAAGGACCTGCTTTTTGCGCTGGCTTGAAGGCATCTTGTGATAGAGCAGCGCCAGTTCGATGTTCTCGGCAACCGTCAGTTCGTCGATCAGGTTGAAGCTCTGGAAAATGAAGCCGATGTTCTGTTTGCGGATCGCGCTGAGGTGTTTTTCGGAGTACCCGGCCACGTTTTCGTCGAAAAACCAGTAGTCACCCCTGGTCAGGCCATCGATCATGCCGACGATGTTGAGCAGGGTGGATTTTCCGCAGCCCGAAGGCCCCATGACGGCGACGAATTCACCCTGGTCGACCTCGAAATTGATGCCGTTCAGGGCCACGGTTTCTACTTCGTCGGTGCGGTATACCTTGTACAAATCGTGCATTTTCAGCATTGCTTTTTCCTCTGTCAGGCCTCGTCGAGCACCAGCCGGTCAAGGCCGCTGTAACTCGTGTAAGGCGAAGTAATGACCTTCTCGCCGGCTTCCAGCCCGTCGAGAACCTCGATGAAATCGGTGTTACGCCGGCCCAGCCGAACCGGTCGTTTGACGGCCTCTGAGCCGTCGGGGGAGACCACGAAAATCCAGTTGCCACCGGTTTCCTGGTAGAAGGAACCGTTCGGTATCAGCAGCGCGTCGGTATTGTCGCCCAGGGTCAGCTTCAGCTGCAGGGTCTGGCCGCGGCGCAGGTCTTCGGGCTGCTGTTCAAACAGCATGTCCACATCGAACTGCCCATCTTTTACCTGCGGGTAGATCTTGGACACGTTCACGGCCAGGTCCCGGCTTTTGTGTTCCGCGGTGGCCGATTGCTGCAGGTCCACGCGGCCCAGGTAGAACTCGTCGATTCTCACATTGAGCTTGTACTGCTCCGGGTCGTCGATCTGGCCCAGGCGGCCGCCGCGCTCGATGGACTGGCCTACCTCGATGTTGAAACCGGAGAGTTTGCCGGCAATCGGGGCGCGGATGTTCAGGTCTTCCAGGTTCTGACGGGCAAGGGCCAGGCTCTCTTCGAGTTGTTTGCCGGCCGTGCGTAACTGCTCCATTTGCTGTTCCTGCATGCGCGCATCGGTGGCCTGGCTTTCCAGCGTTACTTCTCGGCGGTCCCTGTAGTATTTGAGCTCGTCTTCCAGCTCTTCGATGGTCGATTGCGAGATGAGGTTTTCCGATGCCAGGCTGCGCTGCCGGTTCAGGCTGCGTTCCAGGCGGACGATCTGGTAATCGATCTCCACCAGGTTTTTCTTGTGCGACAGTCGGTTCTGTTCCAGCTGCAGTTCGATGGTGCGCAGGAAATTAAGTTGTTCAGTGACCTCGGCCTCGCGCCCCAAAACCACCAGCTGCAAGTTCGAATTCGATAACACGGCGATCAGCTCGCCGGCCTCCACCATGGCGCCGTCCTCGACCAGCACCTGATCGACACGTCCGCCCTCGATGGCGTCCAGAAACACCGTGCTGCGCGGCATCAGGCGCCCGCGTAGCGGAATGAAGTCCTCGAAGGTGCCGACCGTGACATCGGATATGGTAACCCGCAGGGAATTCACACTGAGACTGCGGCCGCCCATCAGGGTGTCGACGAACCACCAGGCGAACGCCAGCAGCAACAGGGCCAGCGACCCGAAGCCGGCATACCGCCAGGGTGGGGTCTTCCTCGTCACCTGCCGGTCCATACCCTGTCCGGAGATGCTGATGGACGCATCGCTGCGGTTCTCGGAAATCTTGCTCACTTTGGCCACGGTCCTTTCCTGTCGGGTTTGCCTCTTACCCTTTTCTATGCAGTAACCGTGCCATAAGAGAAAAAAGAAATATAAACAGCGGGTTATGTGAATTGGCAGGCGTTACTGAGATAGTGAAACTGTACGTTATCGGACATTAAGTGTACGATTCCGGACAGTTTCCGGAGGTTTTACTTTGACCGAACGCACAGGCAACATATTAATTGTCGATGACGACCACGACATCCTCACGGCCGGCCGCTTGTTACTGCGCCGGCAGTTCTCCGGCGTGACGACCTGTCGCGATCCGGTGGACATCCCGGACCTGCTCGCGGGCAACGATTTCGACGCGGTGCTGCTGGATATGAACTTCGGGCCAGGCGAATCCTCGGGTCGCCAGGGTCTGCACTGGCTGGAGCAGATCCTTGAAATCGAGCCCGGCATGGTCGTGGTGATGATCACCGCGCATGGCGATGTGCAGACCGTGGTTGAGGCGATGAAGCGGGGTGCGACGGATTTCATCGCCAAACCGTGGCAGAACGAGAAAGTGGTGGCGACGGTTTCCGCTGCCGTCGCCCTGCACCGCAGCCGGGATGAAACCGAAAACCTGAGGCGCACCAACCGGGTGCTGCAGGAGGCCGCCGCCGGCGGCAGCGAGGACATCATCTACCGTTCCGACGCCATGGCGGAAACCCTGGCGCTGGTGCACCGCGCAGCGCCCACCGACGCCAACGTGCTGATCCTTGGCGAGAATGGCACCGGCAAGGAGCTGATCGCGCGGGAACTGCACCGCCATTCAGCGCGGGCCGGGGATGTGTTCCTGCCGGTCGACATGGGTTCGATCAGCGAGAGCCTGTTCGAATCCGAGCTGTTCGGCCATCGCAAAGGCGCATTTACCGGCGCCTCCGACGACCGCGCCGGCCGTTTCCAGGCCGCCAGTGGCGGCACGCTGTTCCTCGACGAGATCGGCAACCTGCCATTGCACCTGCAGGCCAAGCTGCTGGGTGCGCTGGAATTACACCAGGTGACACCATTGGGAGCGGACCGGCCGGAATCGGTGGATGTGCGCGTGATTGCGGCGACCAATACGCCGGTCGCGGTGCTGCGGGATCCGGCGGTGTTCAGGCCCGACCTGCTGTTCCGGCTCAATACGGTGGAAATCACCCTGCCCCCGCTGCGCGAACGGCCCGACGATATCCTGCCGATCGCCCGGCATTTCGCCGAGCGTTATTCGAAGAAGTACAGCAAGCCGGTTAAAATCTTTTCCGCGGAGGCCGAAACCGCATTGCGCGGCTACGAATGGCCCGGTAATGTGCGCGCGCTGCGCCACGCGGTGGAGAGGCCGGGCTTCGTCGCGCCGGGCGAAGGGGGAGAGGCGGTGGACCTGGGGGAGACTTACAGCTATTACACTTAGCCGCAGCCCAACACTCCGGAGGCGCGGGTGCACGACCTGCGCCGGGTCCTCGAGTTGAACTTAGAGATAGCCG
>JARFQZ010000137.1 GCA_029287515.1 Lysobacterales bacterium | reverse complement strand
AGCATCGCCCTTACAAGGCGAGGGTCGGCGGTTCGAGCCCGTCAGCACCCACCAGAAATCGCGGAGTGGTAGTTCAGTTGGTTAGAATACCGGCCTGTCACGCCGGGGGTCGCGGGTTCGAGTCCCGTCCACTCCGCCACTATTTCGGAGAAGGGCGCCTGAAGAGGCGCCTTTTTCTTTTAGGGATGCAGTAAAAATGGTTCTACAGTCTATTCGCGATCGCCTTACCGGCATCATTGCAATCTTTATCTTCGCAATCCTGATTATTCCTTTCGCTTTTGTCGGCGTGAGTTCGTACTTCCAGTCGGATGCAGTGAACGCTGTTGCCCTGGTCAACGACCAGGAAATCACCATTGGCGAGTTCAATGCTGGATTCCAGAATTATCGCCGCCGTATGCAGGCACAGATGGGTGCAGCGTTTGATCCCGTTGCCTTTGACCAACCTATAGTCAGGCGCCAGTTCCTGGACCAGATGATTGATGAAGAACTTCTGGCGCAGGTCGCGATAGACGCGGGGCTGGCAGTGGACAACCAGTACCTGGCCCAGTCGATACGCGACTTACCGGGTTTCCAGGTTGACGGCGAGTTCAATGCGGATGTGTACCAGGCAAGGCTGGCGTCGCAGGGCATGACCCCCAAGCAGTTCGAGGCCGAAATGCGCGCTTCGATTCTTCTGGGACAGTTCCCCTCAGCAATCGGGACCAGCGCCATTGCCACCGACTGGGAAATCAGGGACTATGCGCGGTTGCTGGACCAGAAGCGATCATTCAACGCCATTGTCATTCCGGCATTCCCTGAAGCCGAGGCCGCCGAGGAAGAGGCCGTTGCCATTGCAGACGACATCGTGGTTACTGAGGAAGCAGTGGTTGCCTGGTATGAAGACAACCTGCGTGACTACATGTCCGATGAGCAGGTGATCATTGAATTTATAGAACTTGATGCCGCTACGATCGGCGGCGCGGTTGAACCCGACGAAGAAATGCTGAAGGGCCGTTTCGAGGAGCAGCAATCCCGGTTTATCACGCCTGAATCACGCCTCGCGTCCCATATCCTGATTGAACTCGATGCATCAGCGCCGGAAGTGGACGTCGAAACGGCACGCCAACAGGCCGAGGCCCTGGCTGAAAGAGCTCGCGCCGGGGAAGATTTTGCAGAACTGGCCAGGGAAAATTCACAGGACCTGGGTTCCTCTGAAGAAGGCGGTGACCTGGGTTGGGTCGAGCCGGGGTTCATGGTGCAGGCATTCGAAGATGGCCTGTATGAACTGACGTTGGAAAGCCCGATTTCTGAGCCGATTCAGACCGGCTTCGGTTGGCACGTGATCTATCTTCGTGAAATAAGGCCTTCCGAAGGCATGAGCTACACCGAAGCGCGTGAAATCCTGGTGGAGGAATACATGGCGGAGGCTGATGAGCGCCGCTTCCTGGAACAGGCGGACCGCCTGGTGGATATCATTTACGAGGATCCCACGACCCTGGACGCAGCGGCCAACGAACTGGGCCTTGAAGTGCGTGAAGCCGGTCCATTCGGCCGCGCAGGTGACCAGAGTTTTATTGGCGGAAACATGGAAATCGTGAACGCTGCCTTTTCCGACCTGGTTCTGGGGCAGGGCGTTGTCAGTGATCCGATCGACCTGGATGAAAACCACATCGTGCTGGTCAAGCTGAAGGAACATCTGCCTGAAGCGCAGTTGCCGCTGGAAGACGTCCGCGAACAGGTGGTGGCCAGCGTGCGCCGGCAGCTTGGAATGGAACGGGCTTCAGCGGCTGCAGACGGCCTTCTGGCCAGCCTCCAGGGTGGCGCCGACATCGCTGAGCTGGCTAATCTGGAAGGCCTTGAACTGGTGGAGTCAGATGATACGGAACGACGCTCGACGCTGATCGATGCCCGCCTGCGTGACGAGATTTTCCTGTTGGATCGTCCGGGTGAATCCGGTCCGGTACTCGCTGTTGTCGAGCTGGACGGCGGTTATGCCGTGGTGCAGCTCAGCAGTGTCACCGACGGTGAGCTGACCAGCGAAGACGAAATGCGCAAGCAGGCTTACTTGCGCCGCGTTTCCATATCAAGCGGCAACACGGAAGCCCTGGGCTTTCTGAAAATGCTGCGTGAACAGTCAGTCATCGAAGTGTACGAGGACCGCCTGTAGGCAAAGGAGTTTCGCTTCCCTGCTCCCGCAACACTATTGCGGAAGGCGGCTGCGCTCAACCGAGTTAATGAGTCCGCTCCGCGGACATGGGGAGTTTCGCTTCCCTGCTCCCGCAACCTCGTTGCGGAAGGCGGCGGCTAGTTTAGCCCGGTCATTCCCAGTATGTTGTAGCCGGAATCGACGAAGGTGATCTCCCCGGTCACGCCGGAGGCCAGGTCTGAACACAGGAACGCTGCAACGTCCCCGACTTCACGGGGCGTGATGGTGCGCCGCATCGGTGCGCATTCTTCCACGTGATGGAGCATTTTCCGGAAGTCGGCGATGCCGGCTGCCGCAAGCGTCTTGATCGGGCCGGCTGAAATGGCGTTGACGCGGATTCCGCGGGGGCCCAGGTTGGCGGCCATGTAACGCATATTGGCTTCAAGGCTGGCCTTGGCCAGTCCCATCACGTTGTAACCCTTGAGCACGCGTTCCGAGCCGACGTAGGTCAGCGTCAGCATGGCAGCGTCCCGGCCTTGCATCATCGGTAAAGCTTCCCTGGCCAGCGCGGCGAAACTGTAGGAACTGATGTCGTGCGCGATCTGGAACCCTTCCCGGGTGACGGCGTCGATGTAGTCACCATCGAGTTGCTCCCTGGGTGCGAAGCCCACCGAGTGCACCAGGATGTCAAAGCCGTCCCAGTGTTCAGCGAGTTGGGCGTATACATCCCTGATCTGCTCATCGGAAGCGACGTCGCAGGGAATCACGATTTGCGAACCGGTCGCCTCGGCAATTTTCTCAACACGGCTTTTCAGCTTTTCGGTCTGATAAGTAAAAGCGAGTTCTGCACCCTGTTCATGCATGGCTTCGGCAATGCCCCAGGCGATGGATCGGTTGCTGGCCACACCTACGATGAGGGCACGCTTTCCTTTGAGAAATCCCATGGTCGGTTCCTGTCTCTGAAATTTGGTGCAAGAAGATTACTGCAAAATGCTGGAAAGTGCATGCCCCGCTTAAATTTGTGCCAGTGGCGGGGGATGTGGCCGGTTTACTTTCAGGACACGCTCAAGCCGTCCGTGGGCGCTCTTCGGCCGTTCCCGACGGCCGAAGGTCCTGAAAGTAAACCAGCCACATCCCCCTTGGCATGGCAGAGGGTGGGGGCATGCACTTTCCAGCATGGGGCGCGGGGAATTCCAATTCAGCCCCCCAGCCCGGACCTGTCCAATCCACTCGCATACAAGGGGTGTTACTGACCGGGTATCCGGACCCTCGGCTGTCGGGAACAGCCGAGGAGTGCACAGGGATGTCTCGAACGTGTCCGGATACCCGGTCAGTAACACCCCGCCATCCGAAGTGAAATGCTACAGCTCCCTCTGAACTCCGAATTGAATTCTCTGCGCAGCATCGGCTTCAATAATCCCGCCATTCCGATAAACCACCTGCCCATTCACCAGCGTCGCGAGAATCCGCGACCTGAATGTCTCCCCCGCAAACGGCGTCCATCCGCATTTCGACAAGGCGCGATCATTGCTGACTTCCGTCGTGCTTTCGGTGTCCACCAGCACCAGGTCTGCCCGGTAGCCTTCGCGCAGGAAGCCTCGCTCTTTTACCTTGTAACGGATCGCCGGGTTGTGAGCGGTGCGCAGTACGACTTCTTCCGGTGACAACACGCCGTCATGGTACAGCTCCAGCACGCAGAGCAGGGCGTCCTGC
>JARFQZ010000108.1 GCA_029287515.1 Lysobacterales bacterium | reverse complement strand
GGAGTCTCGCAATGAAAATAATGCTTACAAGACTGGTGCCCGCAGCAGTAATTTTGCTGGCGCTGCCAGTCCTATCAACCAGTGCCGGCGAAAAGCCCTTTCCTAAAATCATCCCCGCACTCGACGATTCCATTCCCGAGGGATTCGCTATTGGCAAGGGCACGACTGCCTATAACGGCTCAATCGATGGCTCAATTTACAAGATGAACTTGCGCACCGGCGAAGGTGAAATTTTTGTCCCGGCTGACGACCCCTTTGCAGGCTGCACCAAGCTGGGGATGCGTGTCGATCGCCGCAGCAACTACCTGATTGTCGCCGGTTGCGAAGTTGGCAACGCGTTGGTCTATGACGCGGATTCCGGCGAAGAGATGGGGAACTACCAGCTGGATGATTCAGGTCTGTCGGCAATCAACGACCTGGCCATCACCCAGGATACGGTGTATTTCACAGATTTTTATCAACCGTTCCTGTATTCCCTGCCACTGTCCAAAAACGGCAGATTGCCCGCAGGTTCAAACGCAGCGACTGCAATTCCTCTGACTGGAGATTTCGATGTATGCGCTAACCTGGGAGGCATTTTTGCCAACGGCATAGTTGCAACGTCTGATGGAGAAACCCTGATTGTCGGCCACTCAGGCTGTTCAAAGATTTTCAAAGTGGATCCAGGCACTGGCCACGCGGATGAAATACTTGTCGATCCGCCTCTTTTAGGACTTATGGAAGGAAGCTTTCTGGACGCAATTGTTGAACACGACGGAATCTTGTTCATATTGAGCCCCGGTGCCGGGCCTGGTGAGCTTGACATGGTTCAGGTGGTGGTTTTGGCTGAGGATATGCTCTCGGGAACTCGAGTGGGACAGATCACCGATCCCTCCTTGAGCGGAGTCGCAAGCGGCGCAATGCACGGGGATTCTCTGTACGTGAACAACGCCCATTATGACGCTTTTGAAGAGGTCTACTATAGCGAGAGGTGGATCACCAAATTGAATATCTACGACGTGCAATAAAGCAATATCACGTCAACGTCTTAAGAAAATTCCGCAAAACAGCTACAGAACCCCGCCCCCGGCGGGGTTCTGTGCCATTAGCAGCATATTGTTCCGCCTGACGTCCAGGTAATCGCCGTTGTCAGCGCGCGGGTGTTGAAGCTGAAAGACCAGGGATCTTCCCATCCTTGATTGGCCGGTTTAATCAATGTTTTCGGAAACAAAAGACTCTTTCAGGCGCTCCAGCCCTTCATCAATACTGATCCCGGGTGTGTATCCAAAGTCCTTTTCCGCGGCACTTGTATCGAACCAGTGGGCCGTGGCCAGTTGTTCCACCGAAAAGCGGGTCACCGGCGGTTCGGATTTGAGCCCCAGCGTGCGCCAGGCCGTTTCACACAAAAAGCCGGCAGTCCTGGCAATCCCCACCGGTACTGCACGGATGGTCACCCTGATACCCATGGCGGCCAGCAACCTCCGGATGATCTCGCCCTGCGGCAGCGGTTCATTGTTGGTGACGAAGTAGGCTTTTCCGGCGCAACGACGGGCGTTGGTGAGTTCAAACAGGGCATCGACATGGGCCTGTGCTGCATTCTCCACGAAAATGGTGTCGATGATCTTGTCGGGGCCGGGAAGCGCCAGCCGGCCGCCGCGGGCCTTGGCGGCCAGCCGGGGAAGGATATGAGGATCACCGGGCCCCCAGATCAGGTGCGGGCGCAATGCTGTTGTGCTGAGGCTGTCCGAGTTGGCGGCAATCACCCCTTTTTCCGCCAGGGCCTTGCTTTCGGGGTAGGGCGCGGAGAAACGGTCCGCGATGGGCAGTGACTCATCCGCCCCGCCAATGTCCCCGCCTGTATGCACGATGCTGGGAGAACTGGTATGTACGAGTATGGGTATGGCCAGTTCACGGCATACCCTGATGACGTTTTCGGTGCCATCTACGTTAACGCGGTGGTATTCCGCCGGATCCCCCCAGACACCGGCCTTGCCAGCGGTATGGATTATGGCGGCGCAGCCCTCGGCGGCTTCGCGCAAATCCTCGAAAGCGGTAACACTGCCCCTGGCTGAAATTACTCCCGCGGACTCCAGGTGCTCCGCCGGGCTGCGCTGAAAGGCGATGACTTCATGACCGAGTGCCGCGAGTTGTCTGCATATCGAGCTTCCGAGGAATCCGCCGCCACCGGTGACCAGTATTCTCAATGGCTAACTCTGCATCTTCTTTGCCGCCCATTGCGCCAGTTCTTCGCGGCCGATCTTGGAGTTGTGCCTGATATCCACCGGAAACCCGGGATGGAACAGCACGGTTCGAATACTTTTCGTGATTCCATGTGCCTGGGCCAGCTGCAGCAGGTCGAAGTGAACGCGTTCACTATCGACAGACGAGAGCTTTCCTTTGACTTCGATACACAAAACCGGGGTTTGCCGGCCCTTTGTGCCCACGCCAACCACGGCAGACCTGACCAGGTCGGGATGCTGATTGAAAATCGCTTCGCACTGGTCCGCAAACAACGTTTCCTGCCCGGTTTCAATTCGCTGTGAAACACGGCCGCAATACCACAGCCTGCCCAGGCCATCCATGATCCCGACATCGCCCATCCTGTGCCAGGTGTTGCCCATCTCGTCAGTCAACTTGGACATCAGCGTGTCGTTATCGCGTTCCCAGTAACTGTCGGTACAGCTTGGGCCCGTCACGATGATCTCGCCGGGCATTCCATAGGGCATTTCGGTGGTTTCGGAAAGATCGTTGAACGCCATGTCACTGATCTTGATGACCTTGACCTGGTTCGGCTCGATCGGTTCACCCACGAAGACGCCGTCTCCTGATTCGATCCGGTCCACCATGCGGTCGTCGATTTGCGAAGCGCTGACGCTACTGACCGGCAGGCACTCAGTGGCGCCGTAGGGTGTGTGAATTTCCGCGTCGCGGTAGAGTGACTGCTGCATTCGCCGAATGGTGCCGACCGGCACCGCCGCACCCGCAGATATCACCCGTGTAACGCTCTCGAGCCGAATTTTCTGGTCTATGCAGTAGTGGCTCAGCGTATTCAGCAGGGCAGGGGAACCAAATATATTGGTGACCTTGAACCGGTTTATGGCCTTAACCAGTTTCTCAGGGTCCGCTTCCGCGGGCCGCGTTGGATCCATTTCCGGGACGATGGTGGTCATCCCGAGCGCGGGGTCAAACAGCGCAAAGGGGGGGAACGTCGGCAGGCTTACTTCACCTGGTTCGATATCGAAGGTGTTCCTGAGCATTTCAACCTGGGCGTTGAAATGCCGGTGCCTGTAGACCACGCCTTTCGGCACGCCGGTGCTGCCCGAAGTGAACAGGATTGCGGCCATGTCATCCGGCTTGACCTGGTGGTCTATCTCCCCGGTGGAGTTGGACCCCATATCTCTCAGTTTTTTGAGGTTTATGCCCCCCAGGCCCAGGGTGGGGCCCGCGGTTACCAGCAGTTCACAGCTTTCTTTAGCCCAGCCCAGGACTTTGCGGGCAAAGTGGGCCTTGGTGACGCCGATAAACGCTTTCGGGCTGGCCTCGGCCAGGCACTCCTTCAACGGTTTCATGCCGATGCCCGGATCGATCAGGACCGGAACTGCGGCCGCCTTGAACAGTGCGAAAAACATCGCGAAGAAGTCCAGGCCCGGAGTCAGCATCAGGGCCGTGCGTGTGCCGGGCATGATTCCGTACTCGTGAAGGCCACGAGCATAGCAGTCGGCGAGCGCGTTCAGTTCGTTATAGGTCACGCTTTCGTAGTGGTCTTTCCTGAAAGCGCTGCTTTTGGGGTAATGTATGGCGACCGCGTTGGGCTGGCGTTCGG
>JARFQZ010000060.1 GCA_029287515.1 Lysobacterales bacterium | reverse complement strand
TAAGATATTCACTACAGATTGCGGTCCAATGTATAAGCAGGATCATGAAAAGGAATACTGACATGCGGCTCTTTATCATCACGATCGTTACTTTGACATTATCTGCATGCACGACCATCCCGGAAGAAATTCAGGGCACTTTCCAGGACGTATCACCCGCTCGCGTGGAACCCGGTGTATTCGGGGCTGATGTCCGTTGGGGAGGTGTCATCCTCAGTTCCCGGAACAGCGGCGACGGCACGTGCTTCGAAGTCCTGTCCCGCAGTCTGGACAAGTACCTCCGGCCGGAAATGGAAGACTCGACCCTGGGGCGGTTTATCGCGTGCAAGCCCGGCTTCCACGACCCGCTGGTATTCACCAAGGGCCGTGAAATAACGGTTACGGGAAGCATCAGCGCGATCGAAACCCGCAAAGTAGATGATTTTGATTACCGATACCCTGTCCTGGCGATCGACGACCTGGTGCTTTGGCAAAAGCGCAAAGTCGTCATGCGATACAGGGGTTACAGCGATCCTTACTACGGGGCCTGGGGCTGGCGTGGTGGTTACTGGGGCGGCTGGGGCGGATACCCTTACTATCGGCACCCGTTTCCCGCGTACCACTCGGGTTATGCTGAACCCGTTGCCACGCTGCCTGACCCGGCCATCGTCGAGCCGCGTGAATAAGCGCCTGTTTCACATTTGAATCCGAGGAGAAAATTCAATGGCGGATTTCCAGGGATTTCCGAAGGATTTCTTTAAATTTTTCAAAGATCTCGAGGCGAATAACAACCGGGTATGGTTTAACGACAACAAGGCGCGTTACCATGATTCAGTGGTAAACCCGGTCAGCGAGTTCATCGTTTGCATGGCGCCGCGTCTCAGGAAAATCTCACGTCACTACACGGCAGACCCCAGGCCGCATGGCGGATCGATGTTCAGAATTTACCGCGATACGCGCTTCTCGAAAGATAAAACGCCGTACAAGACCCACGCCGGCGTGCAGTTTCGTCATGAAGCCGGCAAAGATGCGCATGCCCCGGGCTTTTATGTCCATCTTGCCGGGGACGGCCTGTTTTTCGGCGGGGGGGTATGGAATCCCGCCGGGCCACAGTTGAACCGGATCAGGGATTACATTGCCGACAATGCCCGATCCTGGGCGCGCATCGTCAATGCCCCCAAAGTGAAAGAGGTTGGCGGCATAAAGGGTGATTCACTGAAACGCCCTCCCCGCGGTTTCGATGCCCAGCATGTCCACATCGAGGACCTGAAACGCAAGAGCTTCTTCATCATGACAGAGGCACCGGCCCCGGACGCGCTCAAACCGGAATTCATCGATGCGGTCACCGAAGGGTTCCGGCGCGCCATGCCGCTGAACCGTTTTATTGCCGGCGCGCTCGAACTGCCTTTCTGACCGGGGTTCTTACGGTGACCTATACCCTTGTGTTCCTCGCATTGGCCGTCCTGGCCTGGGCAGTCTGGACTTTCAACCGGCTGATCCGGAACAGGAACCGCGTCGACGAGGCTTGGGCGGGGATCGATGTGCAGTTACAGCGCCGCTATGACCTGGTCCCTAACCTCGTCAGCACCGTCAAGGGATACGTCAGCCATGAGTCGAAGGTGCTCGAACGCGTCACGCGTTTGCGGGGGCAGCCGGAGATGGATCTTCCTCAACGGGCACAACAGGAGACCGGGCTCTCGCGTTCGATCGGCCGGCTGTTCGCTCTCGCTGAAGACTATCCTGAGCTGAAAGCCAGCGACGGTTTCCGGCAACTCCACGAAAGCCTGGTGGAAATCGAGGAACATTTGCAATACGCCAGGCGTTACTACAACGGCAGTGTGCGCGATAACAACAACCTTGTTGAAGGTTTCCCTTCGATGCTGATCGCACGATTGTTCGGCTTTATCAGCGCCTCGTTTTTTGAAATCGAACTGGCCAGCCAGCGATCCGCGCCGGAAATCAGCCTGGGACAAACATGACCCGTTTATTCAGTAAGCTGTTGCTGGTGCTGGTGTGGCTGTTGCCGGCGGTCGCTTCGTCGGACGAGCGAATCCTCGAGTACCGGTCTGATATCCAACTCAGGCCCGACGGGCAATTGCTGGTCACCGAACGGATCAGGGTGCGTGCCGAGGGGCAGGACATCCGCCGGGGTATTTACCGGGATTTTCCGACCCGTTACCGGGACCGCATGGGCAATCATGTCGTCGTCGAATTCTTCCCGCTTTCAGTCAACCGCAACGGCGCCCCGGAGCCCTGGCATACGAAGGAACTGTCCAACGGCGTTCGGATCTATGCCGGCAGTGCCGGACGCATGATCAGCACCGGCATCCATGAGTACGAACTGAAGTTCACAACCAATCGCCAACTCGGCTTTTTCGACGACCACGACGAGTTGTATTTCAACGCAATCGGTCATGGCTGGAGCTTCCCGATAGACAAGGCCGTCGTAACGCTCAGCCTGCCGTTCCAGCCGGATCACGAACAGGTCTCCCTCTCCGTCTATACCGGAAGACAGGGATCGGAAGAACACAATGCCACGGCTGAATGGACCCGCAGTGACAGGGTGCGTTTCGAAACGGCAGGCCCGCTTCGGGCCCGGGAAGGATTGACCTTTGCCGTGTCCTGGCCAAAAGGACTGGTTGACCAACCCGGCATCGGGCAGAGGGTTTCCTGGTTCCTGGGGGATAACGGCGCTGCCATTGCGCTATTGCTCGGCTGGCTGTTGGCGGCAGGATGGTATTTACGCACCTGGTCCCGGGTGGGGCGTGATCCGGAAAAGGGCGTGATCATCCCGCTGTTCGAGCCGCCCGAAAACCTTTCGCCCGCTGCCTGCCGCTACGTCAGCGATATGTCGTTCGACCGCAAAGCCTTCACTGCCGCCATCATCAGCCTGGCCGTGAAAAAGCAATTATCCATAGACGAGGAAAACGAAGAGTTCACGCTGACCCGGACACCGGGAAACATCCCGCCGGTCTCCCTCACGCCGGGGGAAAAGTCGGTGCTGGAACACCTGCTGCCCGGCGAACATTCAAGTATCAGCATGGAAAATGAAAACCATGCCGACTTCCGCAAAGCAGCCAGGGGCCTGGAGAAAGCGCTGAAAAAGGAATACCTGGGACAGCTGTTCCACCTGAACGGCATCTACCTGGTGCCGGGCATTCTGATCTCCGTCGCCGCCGCGATCATCGCCGTTTTCTTCGACGGCGGACCTGCCCTGTGGATCAGCTACCTGGTTGTTACGCTGGGCCTTCACGGCCTGTTCGCGTTCCTGATGAGGGCCCCCACCGGGCCCGGGCGGCAGGTCATGGACCGGATCGAGGGATTCAGAAACTACCTGGACACCGCTGAGCAGGACAGGCTCGACCAGATGCGTTCGCCCCGGCTCACCCCCGAAGTCTTCGAGGCTTTTCTGCCCTACGCTTATGCCCTGGGCGTCGAAAACAACTGGTGCCAGCGCTTTGCCCGCGAAATGCCGCGGGATGCCCGGCAACAGGGGGCTTATCATCCCGCCTGGTATCACGGGCGCTTTCACGGTGCGAGCGCACTGCACCACCTGGGTGACAGTTTCAGCAGTTCATTTTCATCCGCCATCGCATCGGCATCCACGCCGCCCGGATCTTCATCCGGTTCAGGGGGTGGAGGCTTCTCCGGTGGCGGTGGTGGTGGCGGTGGCGGCGGAGGCTGGTAAGCCGAGCAATCCCGGCCCGGAATCACAGTTCAAAAAAAGCCAGGACATCTGCAAAACGCGGATGATCACGAATGTTGTCCAGGTCCGAATCATGTTCCAGCCATTCACGGTTCAGGTTGCCGACCTTCAGGTAGCAGTGCTCCAGGCAATCAATCGATTTTTCGGCATCCCCGGCCAGTGAATAAAAGCAGGCTGCGTTGTAGTTGACGATCGAATCCATCGGCGCTTTTTCAACGGAAGCCTGCATCCAACGCTCAGCTTCCTCTTTTTCGCCCAGGCGCAGCAGCCCGAATGCGCCCATGTTCAGCGCCCGGTTGTCATCGGGATTCAGATCGAGAATGGCCCGGGCGCGTTCGATCCCTTTTTTCGCTGACTCCATTTCTTTCCCGGTGTCACCCAGGCTGTGATAAAGCTGCGATTGCAGTAATACGCTCTGGCAGTCCTCGGGACGGACTTTTGAAGCGCGGTCGAACAGCTTCAGCGCCCTCTCCAGCTCGCCTGAATGAACCTTGCAGCGGCCGAAAAAATACCAGGCATCGTAGCTTTCCGGATCCAGCTCAACCGCGGTTTCAAATTGAGACTCGGCCTCGGCGTAGTCCTTCAGCATGCAGTGGGCAATGCCGGCTGATACGTGCGATTCCGCCAGGTCGGGAGCCAGTTCGAGAGCCTTCAGGCTGGTGCGCAACGCCTCCTCCCGGCTGACGTCCGCCGCATTGAAATACATGTACTCAAGACCATAGGTATAGCCCAGGCCGGCCCAGGCACGGCCAAATTCCGGATCGATTTCCAGCGCCCGGTTGAACATCTGGCGGGCATACACCGTGTCCTGCATATTGTGCCTGGCGAAATAACTCAGCCCGCGCAGGAAGAAATCGTAGGCTTTCGGATCGACATTGCGC
>JARFQZ010000043.1 GCA_029287515.1 Lysobacterales bacterium | reverse complement strand
CGGAATCAGTGATGCTGGGCGAGCGGCCGTCCGTTAACGGTGAACCGACCATTATTGAAGTCGGTCTGTTCGTCATCGATGTTGACGAAATTGACGACGTAAACCAGCGTTTCAGTGTCGATATATTCATATCAGCGCGTTGGAGCGATCCCCGGCTTGCGCTACCCGATGCGGAAAGACAGGGTCAAAGGCGATTCATGTCTCTGGAGGATATCTGGACACCAAGGATTCTGTTCATCAATGACCGGGGACTGACACCCCGGCTGCGAGAGGGTGTAAACGTCGACGACTTTGGCAATGTGCGGTTTCAAAACCGGCTGACAGGAGAGCTTGCGACCAACCTGGAGTTTCAGGAGTTTCCGTTCGATACGCAGCAACTCCCCATCCAGATCATTTCTTACGAATACTCCACGGACGAAATGCAGTTTTCCACTGAATCGGTCCTGGTCACTGAAGGGGGTACATTCAGTATCGAGGGCTGGAACCTGAGACCCCTCGAACCGGAAGTTGGCGTATATGTTCCACCCAACGCCGGAGTCGAATTACCTCAGTTGATTTACACCATGGAAGCAGAACGCGACTCAGACTACTACGTGCTGACCATGCTGGTGCCGATGTCGTTGATTATCTTCATGGCTTGGACCGTGTTCTGGATGCAGCCGAACCTGGTGCCACCGCGCATCGCCATTTCCACTGCTTCGATATTTTCCCTGATCGCGCTGGGTGTGAGCATACGGCTGGGCCTGCCAAAAGTTTCGTACCTGACAAGAGCCGATATTTTTGTCCTGGGCTGTACATTGTTGGTGTTTATCGCGCTGGGTGTGGCGGTGTTGGGCAGCCGCTGGGCAAATTCCGACCGTATGGAGCAGGCTTTGCAGGCCAACGCCATCGCGCGCTGGGTTTACCTGCTGTTGTTCGTGGTTGTGAGTTACGCTGCGTTTTTCGTTTAACCGGAAAAGGAGTTGATGAATATGCCAGACAGATACGAAGGGGGTTGTCACTGTGGGAACGTCCGATACACCTGCTCCGCGGCGCCGGAATTCACCTTCTATTGCCACTGCAGTGATTGTCAAAAGACTGCGGGCAGCCCTTTTTCCGTGGAGTTGATGATTCCCTCAGATGCGTTCGAAATTCGGGGAGAACTCGGCACATACACGGTTGCCGGGGACTCGGGAAAACCCGTCCATCGTTTTTTCTGCCCCCGCTGCGCTTCAGGCATCTACCTGGACTGCGAAGCGGATCCCGGTTACGTGTTTCTCAAGGCGGGTACGCTGGATGACGCAAGCTGGGTCAAACCTGAAATGCATATCTACGCGGCCAAAAAGCAGCCCTGGGTTGAATTGGGAGATGCGCTCCCGAGATATGAAACAGTGCCCGAGGGGTAACCTTTGATCTCCGCAAGCGGTGCCGGGGCCTCAGGGTCCTGAACAACCCCTTTTTGATCCGGTGCACCCACCCATTTGACGGCTTAGCCTGCGCATTTCCTGCGCCTCGGCTTTCTCCAGCAGGGCATCTCTGCCATATTTTTTCATGAGCCTTGACGCTTGCTTCTCTGCCTTAGCCTTATCATCGGCTTGCTGCAACAGTTCTTCGCTTTGAATTGTCAGAATGTCATCACCACCTTCCGCTGCCAGCACCGACCACGCATACGCGTTTTCAAAATCGATATCCTTGCCCTCGCCCCTGGCGAGCATTACGGCGACCTGGTCCTGGGAAGGGTGGTCACCCATCTTGGCAAGCTTGTAATAAATCTTGTAGGCCTTTTTGTAGTTTTGCTCCAGGTAATACTGCGCAGCTTCTTCCCTGTATTCCCCGATTTCCTTGGCGAAAGACGTGGAAGCAAACGATGCAAAAAACAACACCATGCACAAAAGAGCCGGACCAAATTTCATTTTTTAACCTCGGGATTTATATTGGACGGGAGATGCTACAACAATTTAGTCTGTATTTCCGGATTTATTACAGAAATCAAGACAAAGCGTCGCAATCTCTCGTCAACCTGAAAGGTCCCGATCTGTTCAGAACCCTCGACAACTTTTTAGTTTGTCTAAAACCGGGAGATAACCACATGACTTCCATCAATGCTCTGAGAAACATCGGTTAAACGTCCGTCATCGAAAGTCCGGGAGACAATCCACCGGAACATGAGTAAACTCGGTCATCAGTCAACGAATTTATTGTTTCAAGACCGCAACATGCTCAGATTTCTAGCGAAAAGCTCCTCTACTCTGCTGATCAGGATGGTTCTGGTTGTCGCCGCCATGGTCCCCGTTTCAGCTTCTGTCGCCGCCCAGGGTGAAGAGGAGCTTACCCGTCTGAACGTCGCTGTCGCTGAATGTCCGCCCTTCGTCATGTTCGATAACGGTCAATATTCGGGGCTTGCCATATACCTTTGGGAACAGGTTGGCCGTGAAATGGGGCTCGACTGGGCATACACGGAGTATCAACTGGGGAACCTGCTCGAAGTCATCAAAAGCACCAAGCAGGCAGAATTGCCGGACGTGGGCATATCCTGTACTTCCGTGACAGCAGAACGGGAAGAGCTGATTGATTTTTCCCACTCATTCCACGAAACCTACACGGCCATTGCTGTACGCGAAACGACGCTATGGTCGGCCGTCACCGGTTTCTTCAGCAGCCCCAGGGTACTGAAAATCATCCTGGTCATCCTTGGCATTGCCGCACTGATCGGGGCCGTTTTTTACTTGCTCGAGCACCGTATCAACAAGAAACTGTTTTCCACCACGACAGGCCTTGGGCGGGTACTCGAGCCTGTCATCATTGGCCTGATGTTCCTGACCAACGGCCCGATTCGTTTCTACCGGTTCAAAACCCTTTCGGCGCGTGTCCTGTCCACTGTACTGACACTGAGCAGCACCTTTTTCATCGCGGCGATAACAGCCGTGCTTGCCAGCTCGTTCACCCTGAACGCGATGCAAACCGATGTGCGCACACTGGACGACCTCAGGTCCCTGCATGTCGGCGCCCTGTATGCCTCGACTTCTTCGGCATTCCTCAGCGCCAACGGAATCAAACACCAGACCCGGCCGGACCTGGACACACTGGTCAGAGACCTGGACGCCGGTGAACTGGATGCCATCGTATCCGATGCAGCTTTCCTGCAATACCGGATCAACCAGGGTAAGCAGCAGGGAAAATTCAAATCCCTGACTGTCCTGCCATATGAACTGGAAGCCCAGAACTACGCGTTCATCCTGGTCGAAGAGAGCCCGTTACGTGAGAGTATCAATCGCGCCCTGCTGACCGTTCGAATGGAGGCGGAGTGGCGCGACAAGCAACGGGAGTATCTCGGAGAGTAAGTGTTCATGCCTGAAATGACCCGGTTCCAGTGATAAAAGCCAAGCAAGAAACCGTCATCCGGGTGGCGAGGAGCACCCTGGGTCAAATCAAGAACCCCTTCGAATTGCCGCAATGGCTGCCGGAACTGAAAGACAAGAAAATCCTGCGCAAGGATTTCATCGCCGGCCTGACCGTAGCCCTCGTCCTGATTCCACAATCCATGGCATACGCCCAACTGGCCGGTTTGCCTGCTCATTACGGGCTCTATGCGTCATTGTTACCCCCCATCATCGCCACGATATTCGGCTCGTCACGCCAACTGGCGACGGGTCCCGTGGCGATGGTTTCATTGATGACCGCTGCGGCACTCGAACCGCTGGCAACCATGGGGAGCGAGGCCTTTGTCGGCTATGCCGTGCTGCTGGCCTTTATGGTCGGAATTTTTCAATTGGTGCTCGGCATGTTCCGGCTAGGTGTTCTGTTGAACTTCCTGTCCAACCCTGTCGTGCTGGGTTTCGTCAATGCTGCCGCCATCATCATTGCGACTTCACAACTCGGCAAGATCTTCGGCGTCAGTGCGGACAAGGGGGAGCACCATTATGAGTTCGTGATCAATACCATCAGGGCAGCCATGGAAAACACCCACTGGCCAACGCTTGGCATGGCCGTGCTCGCGTTTTCCATCATGTACGGCGTCCGGCGTTATAAACCTCGGTTGCCGTCGGTATTGATGGCCGTGGTCGTCACGACCATTCTTGCCTGGCTGTTCGGATTTGCCCAGCACAGCACCATCAACCTGGAACAGATCGCCGACCAGAAGATCAGGATCGCTCTCGTTTATGATGCAATTCAAAGCAAGCACATCTCGAACCTCAGGGAAAAGTACATAGCCGCCCAGCAGGAATACGAGGCAATGGCCGGTGATACGGTGCAGGAAAACGAATCCCTCATGGCCAGCCGGCAACAACTCGAGCAGATTGCTTTACGGCTGGAACAATTGAAGGAAGAAGGTCGAATCCACCACGAAGAGCTCTATGCCACTTCCTTGTATTCAATCGGCCGGGGTGACAAACGAAAGTTTTACACCCGGGAACAGATACGGAACACGATTGGTGAAATCACCAAGATCTATGGCCAGGACTGGCATATCACGAGCTACGAAAACGATGTTGTCGAGGTGCAGGCCGGGGGCCAGGTCATCGGCAAAATCCCCAGCGGTCTGCCCGGCTTCAAGATGCCGTCTTTTGAACTGTCGGCGATTACGCACCTGATCGGCGCAATGGTCGCGATATCACTGATCGGTTTCATGGAAGCGATATCCATCGCCAAGGCAATGGCGGCGAAGACCAGGCAAAGCCTGAACGCCGACCGGGAACTGATCGGCCAGGGGCTGAGCAACATTACGGGGTCCCTGTTCCAGGCCTACCCTGTGTCCGGGTCCTTTTCCCGGTCGGCAGTAAATATCAATGGAGGGGCCGTGACCGGTTTTTCTTCGGTGGTCACCTCGCTGATCGTGGGCGTTACATTACTGCTATTGACGCCGCTACTTTATTACCTGCCACAGGCAACGCTGGCTGCGGTCATCATGATGGCGGTTGCGGGGCTGATCAACATCAAGCCTATGATACGTACGTGGCAGGCGAACCGGCATGATGGCGTGGTCACCGTCGTGACCTTCGTACTCACCCTGGCGCTCGCCCCGGAACTGGAAATGGGTATCCTGTTCGGTATGCTGCTCTCGCTGGCGCTCCTCTTGTTCCGGCTGATGAAGCCGCGAGTGGTTTTTCCGGCCAACGACGAGCGATTGATGCCGGCCGAAGCCGTGGAAGCAGGCCTCCTCGATGACGGAAGTATCGTGCGAATGCGGTTCGAGGGCTCGCTGGTTTTCGCTAACGTCGCCTTTTTTGAAGAGCAACTGCAAAAGATGCTTGCCCGCACTCCCAATCTGAAAGTACTCATCATCGATGGTGTGGCCATAAACGAAGTGGACGCTTCGGGTAACGAAATGCTGCGCAAGTATTTCGAACGTCTGGGCCAGTCCGGCATCGATGTGCTGTTCACGCGATTGCGAGCGCCTATCATGGAAGTGTTCAAGCGCTCGCACATGTTCGCGGACATCGGTAAACAGTATTTTCATCGGCGGCCGCCTGACGTTTTCAACTACGCATGGGAGTTGGTTAAAACAGGCCGGGAAGCCAATGAGGATGACCAGGTCGTTGAAATTCGGGGTGAACTGGCGTGATGACTCACGCCGCACCGGATTGCCGGCAATGAACCCAATATAACTGCTCCTCGAATAAATCGACTGAGTTCAGCTCCAGGCAAACCGGGGCTGATCAAAATGTGAGGCCCGGGTCGCATTCCCGAGAATGGCCACCTCTCTGAACTGGTAGGCGATGGCCGCCGTGGGTGCAGCAATCCAGTCATTTCCCAGTGGCATCTTCAGCACCGGGTGTTCCCCGCCCGGGATTTTCTCCAGTATCGGCGCGTCCTGGCGCATCAGTTCACTGACGGGAATGCGGTGAATGGAATATCCCCGATGTTTGAATGCGCCGAACATCAAAAGACCCTAACTGCGCGCTGATCAGCGTGCGCAACGAATCGTTAAATTCCAGGTGTGCAGTCAACAGTCGAAAAACGCTTTATTCATGGGCGTAGTCGGCTGTTTTCTGATGAAAAGCGATATAACGGGGAAGCATGTCGGCATATGTCAATGGTTTGGACCATACTGATTAATGAAATGTTACACATTCCGGACGGATTGAATATTTCATCAAGATGGAGCAGGCTAATAAAAACGCGAGCGCTTGCTAAAAGCGCAACAAACGGGATTGAGACGGAGATTGTCATGAACAAGTATTTGATCGAACGCCAGATACCTGGCGCCGGTAAAATGAGCCTTGAGGAAATACGCACGGTCGCTCGCAAATCGGTCAACGTGCTGGCCGGCCTCGGCGTAGAAATCCAATGGGTGGAAAGCTACGTTTCCGGCGACAAGATCTACTGTGTATATCTTGCAGCTAATGAAGAACTGATCCGTGAACACAGCCGATTGACCGGTATTCCGGTTAATTCAATCTCTGAGGTGTTCAGAGTCATTGACCCTACCGTTGCCACCCTGGCGGATTCATCGGCAGACCGATTCTGAGGCTGTTGGCGGAATGAGTGCATGGCTCACCGATTTCACGGTTGAAGCCCTTGCGGGAATAATTGGTGTTTTCGTGGGCGTGTTGCTGGCGCTCATCGTGGACCGCCGCCGGCAATCACAAAAAGAGGAACAGAACGAACTGGAAAGGGAGGAACAGTTCAAACGGGCACGGCACACCGTGCTGGGCAGCGTGGTCAAAAACACCAACGAAGCCAGCCGTCTGCGCGGCCGGATTGACAAACGGAAGCCTTCGGAATTGATTCACACGGAACTGGAACTCTCGGTCTGGAGTGCCGTTCAGGCACAGTTCATGGAATCGTGTCACGAAATAGACGAGCGGGTGCGATTTGCCCAGTTTTTCGATGCCGTCAGGAGCCTGCAATCTTTCTTCGATTTTCACAGGGATCTGCAACTTTCGATCGCGGGCGCCTTCGACGAACAAGACCCTGAACTCGCAGAGATTCTGAAAGATGCCGATCAGCGTTTGAAAGAATTGTCTGATGAATTACGCCTTGCGGGTGTCCTGATGATCACTGATTTCGGCGAGCCCGTGCACAAGCAGTTGCTGGGTTTGAAAGACTATGGCTCATGAAGATTCTGGTAACAGGTAGTTCGGGACACCTGGGTGATTTGCAGAACAGTGTATGCAGGGAATCGATGCTGTCTTGCACGCGGCCACTCTTCACAAACCTCATGGCGCCGCGGTCTGGGTTACCGAAGACCTTCAGCCCCAGCACAAGAATATCTACGGACTGACCACTCACAAAACCGCATGCATCCTATACTCCCGCAACTGCCTGGCAACGCAACCAGCGCGGCGACGTTGCCAGTCTGCCCCAAGGTTATGGAATGAGTTTCAGGGGCAGCGAGCCCATCGGACCCCGGATCAACCGGCTGACCGGCGCTGCACACATAACCCCTGCAATCCGGGTAAAATCGTGCCGAAGGGCTCAATCCGGCATCGGTTCGCGAACCCAGAATCCACCGATCTCGTCGTCCAGGCCCGTCATTTCCCATCGCAGCAGGGAAAGCGGTAAACGGCCTGAGTGCATTAATGCGTCGTGGAATTCCTGCAGATTAAAATCATCGCCTTTCTGGCGTTTGACATCCGCCAGCAGGCGTTGCATCTGCAGGGTGCCAATGGTGTAGCCGATGCCATACCCCGGGGGGCGTCTCAGGTAGATTTCAGCATCGACCCTCGCAACATCCTCGTCGAGGTAAGGCACACGCGCCAGCCAGTAATCGACGACATCACGAACCCCTCTCTGCCCGGTTTGCAGCCAGACATCGGCCGGCACCCGGGCCGCCCGGAAAATCCCGAAAATCTGGATCAGCTCCCGCACGCGCGGGCGGTCTGCGAACATTCCCGCCTGCACCATGGCCTCCTCCAGGTAGGTCGCCCACCCTTCGATGCGTGCATCCGAGTGTATCCTGCCGCGTATGGGATGACCGTTGCGGTTGGCCATCACGGCATCAAAACGATGTCCCGGGATGACCGCGTGAAGATGGTCCGGATGCGGGTCCCGAAACTGCACTTCCTCCCAGAAATTCCGTCCGCCGGGCCGCACGATCCACGGCACGTTGGTGTCCAACTCGCCAATATCCGCAGGGATGGTAATGATGTTCTGCTCTTTCAGAAATGTGCGGATGTGAGCATCGGTGGCATCGATACGGGCCTGGTATTCGGCAGCACTTTCAGCGGGTTCGAGTTCCGCCAGCGCACGGTTCCGGCCTCGCTCCAGGGCATAATCCGCCCACAGGCGGTCCAGCTCGCGTTCCCCCAGCAGGACCAGTTCAGCGGATGTCCAGGGCATCAGCTTGACGTGCTTCAGGTACCAGTCGAAAGCTGCCTCGCCGACGCCCGCGGAAGCTGTCCACGCAGGGCGGTGCTCTTTCAGCCAGTTGTAAAAGTCCCCGACTGCCGCCTGCGCGGCCTTGATTTCAGGAACCAGTTCGGGTTGTGCGGTTGCACGCTGCAGAAGATCTTCGTACCAACCCATGACGCCGGCCGGCGGATTGGCGCGATAGGGGAAACCATGACCCACACCGTCGGAATTGGCCAGGTTGTGAATGGCCAGGTCAGCGTAATCGGCCGCCACGTCATCCAGCCATGATTTCGCCTGTTCGGCCAATACCGGGATGGCGCGTAACCGCAAGAGCAATTTCCGCTTTTCTTCTCCGGCCACCGGCAATTCCGTGAAGGTGACGCGCAACATGCGGTCCACGTAGAAACCCGGATCCCGGGCCCAGGGCCGGAATTTTTGCAGCATGAAGAGTTCCTGGTCCAGGCGGGATCGCACGGCCAGGTAATCGACCTTCTCCGGGATGCTCCATTCCGACGTATCCAGGCCAACGAGCCGGGAATGCAATTGTTCTACCTGGCGCTGGCGCTCGTCGTTGGCGGGAGCGCTGTAATCAGGCTGGGGCTCAATATCCTGCCCGGCCCTGTCCTTCAGGATCTGCTGGCGCTGGGTGTTTTCGGGATCCTTCCACTCCATGA
>JARFQZ010000003.1 GCA_029287515.1 Lysobacterales bacterium | reverse complement strand
CCCTACTCCGCCGATGATGGCCAGCGGCTGCGCCACCATGATGATCAGCGGTTGTACGAAGGAGTTGAACTGGCTGGCCAGAACCATATAAACCAGGATCATCGCCGTAACGAAAGCGAACAGCATGTAATAGGCCGTTTTCCCGAATTCCTCCGAGCGCCCTGTCATCCTGACCCGGTAACCTGCAGGCATCAGCTGTTCGGAAATCTCGCGCACTTTGGCGATGGCTGCCGCTTCTGCAATGGTGGGTGTGCCAAGAAACGTGGCAGAGTACTGCAGATCATAACGCGAGACCACGGCTGGCCCCAGGCCCGGATCCAGCCGGGCCAGATTATCCAGCCGGACCAGCTCACCCATTCGGGAGCGGATGTAGATGCGGCTCAGATCGGGAGCCCGTTCAAGCTGCCCTTCCCCCGCTTTCAGCCGGATGTCGTACCGTTCCCCATCTCCCGGATCGTCATTGTAACGGGCGATGTCGTAGCCGCCGGACATGACATTCACCGCCATCGCGACATCCCTGGATGTAATGCCCAGGCTGTGAATCCTCTCGCGGGACAACACCATCTCCAGCTGGGGGAGATCCAGCTGAAGATCGATATCGAGCTGACCCAGTCCCGGCACCTGGTCAAGCTGCTGTTTGAGCTGCGCAGCCAGGGATGCGACCTTTTCAAGCTCGGGCCCCTGCAGGACAAACTGCAGAGGGTCGCCCCGCTGACCGCCCACGATCGGCATTTCGGTGACGAATACTTCGACGCCGGGGATTATTTCGAACCGCTCACGCAGCATCTGCATGATTTCTCTCTGGGATGTGTTGCGGTCCTCCCAGCGGGCGAGCTTTACGATGAGATTGGCCCGGCTGACCTGCCTCGCCTGGTCTTCTCCAATGGTCGCGAAGGAGCCGGTGATTTCAGGGTACTGGGACAATATGGCTTCCACCCGCCTGATCCTGGATTCCGTGTAATCGATGCTGGAACCCAATGGCGCCTTCAACGCGACAATAAAGCGGCCCTCGTCTTCCTCGGGCATAAAGCCCTTGTCGATCTGCCCGAAAATGAACCCGCTGAGCAAAACCGTCGCAGCCGCCGCAGCCACCACCGTCCAGCGGTGCCCCAGGCTGAACGAAATCAAACGCCGATAGCCCCGGTCCATGGCCTGGAACCGGGCTTCGATCACGCGGTAAATACGTCCGTGTTGTTTTGAAAAACCAAGGTGCCGCGAACACAGGGCCGGCGTGAGCGTCAGCGAGACGAATAGCGACACCATTACTCCAACCGTCACGACAACCGCGAATGAACGGAAGAAGCTGCCGATGATGCCTTCCATGAAAATGACCGGCGCGAAAATGGCGACCAGCGTCAGGGTGGCTGCCAGCACGGCGAAAACCACCTGGCGGCTTCCACGGCTGGCGGCGTCCACCGGGTCATCGTTACCCAGTTCCCGTTGGCGGTAGATGTTCTCCAGGACAACGATGGCGTCATCCACGACAATGCCGATCAGCAACAGCAAACCCAGCAGCGTCATGGTGTTGAAAGTAAAACCGGAGAAATACATCACAGCTACCGCCCCAAGCAGGGAAACAGGAATGGCGGCAGCAATAATCAGGGTCGAAGACAGGCTTTTCAGAAAGAGAAATACGACCAGCGCAGTCAGCAGGGTGCCCAGGATTATGTGCTCTTCCAGTGCGGCCACGATGTCCTCGATCAGTTCGGCGTCGCTGAAGGCCACACCCAGGTTCAGCCCGGGTGGCAGCTCGGGCAGAATTTCCTCCTCCAGGCGGCGGTTGACCTCATCCACGATTGCCACGGTATTGGATTTCTGCACCTTGACGATTCCCAGCCCCACGGTGGGTTGGCCATTGAAACTGGCGAACTGGCGATGATCCTCAAGGCCGTCTTCGATTTCAGCGATGTCGGATAGCCGCAGAGGTGCGCCCTCGGGATAGGCCACGATCAGGGCTTCCAACTCTTCGGGGGAATGGTATTCGATGTCCAGCTGAACCAGTTCTTCCCGTTCGCCTCCCACCAGGAAACCGCCCTGCAGGCGCACGTGCTCCGTCGCGAAAGCACCCACCACGTCGTTCACCGCGATGCCGAACGCCGCCATCCGGTCCGGGTCCAGGTTGACGCGGATGGTCCTTCGACGCTCGCCACCTAATCTTATTTCTCCAATTCCATCAATAGTTTCCAGCCGTTTTTTAATTATATTTCTTGCATACTGGTTGAGTTGCTGCAGTGTCCGGTCACCGCTCAATGCCAGCCACATGATGGGCAGCGAACCGAATTCAACCTTGGCCACCACCGGCGGGTCCGTTTGCCTGGGAAGTTCCGGCAGCACCTGGTTGACCTTGGCCTGCACCTCGTTAAAAGCCACGTCTACCTGCTTGTCCAGGCCGAACCGCACCACGATCACCGATACGCCGGGAGCGGAGGTGGACTGTATGTGTTCGATACCGGGAACACTGTTTACCTTGGTCTCGATGATATTGGTTACGCTGGAATCGATGATCTCCGGGCTGGCGCCGGGGAGAATCGTGCGGATGGAGATCATCGGAAATTCGATCTCGGGAAACCGGTCCACACCGATGCGATCGAAACTGATGAGACCGAACAACAGCAACACGCCTGAAAGCATGTAAGCAAAAATGTGGCGGTTGATCGCAAGTTCAGGCAGGCTTTTGCCAAAGGCGGTCATCACGTTGGTCCCGGCGCCGCCGGGCGATGCTTCATTCACCCGAAGCCTCCTGCATGGAAACCCGCGCCCCGTCCGTCAAGTAAGCTGCACCTTCCACAACCACCAGCGCCCCGGGCTCCAGGCCGCTCAGAATCTCGACCCGGCCGTCTTTTACCACGCCGGTTTCTACCAGCCGCTGTCTCGCAAGGCCCTGCTGCGAAGCGTCAACGCTGTAAACCACATAGCCCGCCGGTCTTTTGACAACGGAAGCTGCGGGGACAATGATCGCGTCCGTCCGGACATCCACGACCAGGGTCGCTTCCACTGTCGCCTGCGGTCTCCAGCGACCCGGGTTGCTTATCTCGGTAATGACCACCAGTGATCGGCTCATGGACCCCACCTGGGGCCGGATGTGACCGACCTCCGACTCCAGGACCAGGCCCGGAGCAATCGGGCTTTCCAAAAACAGCGTCTGCCCGGCCGCCACCAGGTGACCAACCGTTTCCGGGAAAGGCAACTCCACTCTCAGGTCGACTGTATCGGTCAACGTGATCAGCGCTCCTCCGGCCTGAACATAATCGCCCACCGAAACATGGCGCGTTTCGACTACACCGTCCACCGGTGAGACCAACTCGGTTTTTGACAGTCGATCAAGCGCTATGGCGAGGCGTGCCTGCGCCCCCGTCAACGAAGCCCGGTCGACAGCAAGCGCAGCCTCGGCGTCGTCCAGGCGTTCCTCCGGCATCATGTCTTTTGTCTTCAGGTCCCGGTAACGGGCCACGCGGCGTTCTTCGTTGGCGATACTGGCTGTCAGCCGCTGGATATCAGCCTCTGCCTCGAGGCGCGCCAACGCGAAAGCCGTGGTATCGAGCAGGATCAGCACCTGGCCTTTGACCACGGGCCGGCCTTCATCCACCCGGACCTCAATGACCCGCGCATTGATTTCGGAAGCAAGGGTCGGCGTATTGCGACTGACGATCCGGCCTACCGAATACAACTCGGACCTGACTTCATCAATCACTGCCGGCTGAACGGTCACAGCGACAGGGGGTCTCTGCACCCCTGAGGAACTGCCGGGCTCTCCATCACCCGATCCCCCACAGGCCGACAGCGCCAGGCAGCCAGACACCAGTGCTGATCGAATAACCATCCGCTTTTTCATGGCTACCCCTCCCCCTCCGGATTCATCATGCCCCTGAGCATCACTTCCACCATTTCCCTGCTGAACCGGGCTGGATGCGCTGCAAAATCAGCCTGGGGGAGCTGATTCAGCATGTCGCGGGCCTGGAAGAAAAAAACGTCGGCACCCATCAGCAACGTCGCACAAAGCGCCGGATCCAGTTCTCTGCGCAGCGCACCAGCCTGTTGCCCGGCGCGGAATATCGAGACAATCCGTTCGAAGATGCTTCCGAAAACCTGGTCGACCAGCACCCTGCTGCGTTCATCATCACTTGAAAACGCCTCCCTGATGATCAGGCGGGAAGCGAGTGGATTGCCGTCCAGGTGCTTCAGGTGTCCGGCGGCAAATTCAGAGATTCTGGACTCGAATGATCCGGCGCCTTCGGCCAGCGTTTCAACCAGGCCGGACAGATCTTCAGCGCTTTGGTGAAGTATGGCCCGGTATAGCGCTTCCTTGGAATCAAAATGGTGATAGATATTCGCCTTGCTGACCCCGGCTTCGCTGGCTACTTCCCGCATCGATACGGCGTCGTACCCATTGGCGGAAAACAATCGCACGGCTGCATCGAGAATGGCGGCCTCTCCGGCAGATTGCCTTGAAAAGGAGTTTTTCATTGATCCACCCTGTTTAAACTGACCGTCCGGTCGGTCAGTTATTATCGCGTATTTTTCGTGGGAGGGGAATTGATTCTGATCAAATACTGTGAATGGCCGGCGATCAGCCGGTGTTCTGGATACCCAGCGCGATGCCCTTGACCGTTGCCTTCAGGGCTTCAAGCAGATTCCGGTCTTCACACCCTCCCTGGCGCCATTCTCCGAGCATTTCTATCTGCAACAGGTGCAACGGGTCCACATACGGGTTACGAAGACGAATATTCCGCTGTAGCACGGGTTGGTCGTCGAGCAGGCGATCCAGTTCTTTCAACTCCAGGATGCGACGCTCGGCGAGCAGGAATTCGTCCCTGATTTGCTTGAAAAACCGCAGCAGGGACTGGTCCGCCAGGGCGGCATAGCGCTCACCTATTCCGAGCTCGGACTTACCCAGCACCATTTCGACATCATTCACCATGCCCTGGAAAAACACCTGCCTGGCCAGTAAAGCACGCATTCGATCCATTCCGAAAGCCTCGATTGCGCCATCCAGTGCGCTGCCAAAGCCGAATACCCCGGGAAAGCCGACGCGTATCTGCGCCCAGGAAAAAACCCAGGGAATCGCTCGAAGGTTCTCGATGCCGGCACCAGACCGGCGTGAAGCCGGTCGTGAACCGATATTCAACTGCTCGATCACATCGATGGGCGTGCTGGCTCTGAAATAGGTTGGGAAGTCGGGGTCTTCATAGACCATGCCCTGAAACTTTTTACGTGAATGCTCGGCCATCCAGCCAAGGATTTCACTTTCTTCAGAGCCCAAGCCCCGTGATGCTTGACCCAGGCTATGCTTCAGGGTCGCACCGGCTACCAGCTCGAGGTTGCGCAGGGCCAGGAACCGAACACCGTATTTCTGATTGATGACCTCACCCTGTTCGGTAAGTCTCAGGAAGCCATTCACAGAACCGGGCGGCGCACCGAGAATGCCGTTGACCAGGTTGCCTCCCCCGCGGCTGACGGTTCCGCCACGCCCGTGGAAGAAGACGATGTTGATGCCGTGATCCTCACCCGCGTCCACCAGCAGCCGCTGCGCCTCGTGAAGGGCCCAGCGAGAAGCAACGATTCCGCTGTCTTTGTTGCTGTCCGAATAACCCACCATGACGGCCTGGCGTTTATTGAGCTCGTTGACGTGTTTGCGATAAATATCCTGAGCCAGGAGATCCTCTATGATTGCGGGCCCCGCCTGCAGATCGTCCACCGTCTCCAGCAAGGGAGCGATATCCAGTTGCGAAGAGGCGCCCGTGTGCGGATTGGCTATTTCCGACAGGGCCAGCGCCGTCAATACATCATCGGCACCCTGCGTCATGCTGATGATAAACAGGCCGATGGCGCCGTTACCATACATTTGCCGGGCCGTGGAAATCGCTTTGAAAACGGCCAGGGTTTCCGCCGCTTCATCACTGACATCATCACCAGGCGAACATTGGGGAAGGCTGTCCCTCTCCAGCATGTGAGACAGGGTCGCCGCGCGGGCTGCCGGGTCGCGGGATTCCCAATCGGTGCAGCCGAGCAGTTCCCCCATTACCCGGCGATGCAGCAGGGCGTCCTGGCGCACGTCGAGCGTCACCAGGTGAAACCCGAAGGTTTCAATGCGACGCAAAAGCCTTTTTATACCGAACAGCCCGGCATGTTCACCGCGGTTTTCCAGCAGGCTGTCGTGGATCAACCGGATGTCGCCAGCAAATTCACCCGCTGTCGAATATCCCTGGTCCGAATCTTCCAGCGTGGCCTGCAAACGTCCCGCAACCATTTTCAATAAACAGCGATAAGGCATCTCGCGATGGCGCTCGGGAATACTCCGGCTGATATCCGGCAGGAGTTCCCGGTAGCGGCGCAACTGATTAATCACCCCGGCAGAAATCCCGATCTCGGTTTCTGACTGGCTGAGGTATCGGCCCAGGCGGCGGATATCGGGTTGATAACGCTCGATGATTACCGCGCGCTGACGGGCCAGTGTCTCCAGGATGGTGGTCGAAGTGACGTTGGGATTTCCATCCATGTCCCCGCCCACCCAGGACCCGAACCTGAGAATGATCCGCTTCAGGAAACCGGGGGGTGTATCACCAAATTGCCCCTGGTATGCCTGCTCCACGGCTTCGTAAAACGCCGGCACCACGCGGTACAGGATATCCGTAATGTAGAAGAGGATATTGTCCAGTTCATCCGCAACTGTCGGACGGGCATGCGGCACCAGACGGGTCTGCCACGAGGACGTGATGGCCGCACGGATCCGCTGCAGCGCGAGTTTTTCCTCGCCGGGTGTCAGCTCAGGGTTCAGCCGTTCCACCAGGCGCAGCACGATGTCGTATTCCTTTTCCTGGATCGTACGGCGGGTGGCCTCTGTCGGGTGGGCAGTGAACACCGGCTGGATGCGAAGGTTGTTGATCGCATCCGCCAGGGCTTCCGGGTCCAGCCCGGCAGCCGCCAATTCGGCCAGAACGGCCTCGAGACTACCCTGTTGGGCGGATGCGCCTTCCCGCTGGTAGGCGCGGCGACGGCGGATCCGGTGCACCTTTTCGGCCAGGTTGACTGCCCTCAGGTAAGAAGCGAAGGCCTGGATAAGCAACATCGCATCTTGCGCTTCGAGCCCTGCCAGCGCATCGTCCAGCGATTCGTACTGACCGGAACCTTCTCTTGACCGGATCGAAGCCTTGCGAACCGCCTCAACCCGGTCCAGCAATTGCCGGCCATGCTGATCGGCCAGGACGTCTCCGACCAGGGAGCCCAGCAGGCTGACGTCCGAACGCAGCGGAATGTCTTTTTCAGGCAGGTCTATTGGACGGATTTCGGTCATAGTACCCTGACGTGCATGACCCCTTCGGCTTTCGAAATAGCCTCGACAATTTCGTCGGTCGGTTCGGATTCGATGTCGATGATGTTGTAAGCCATATCGCCAAGGCTCTTGTTCACCATATCGATGACGTTGACATCGTGATCGGCCAGCACGGACAGCACGGTGCCCAGTACACGGGGCACGTTCTCATTGGCGAAGGTGATGCGATACCCGCTGTCCCTGGCCATCCGCGTTTGCGGGTAATTGACCGAATTGACGATATTGCCGTTTTCGAGAAAATCCTTGAGCTGTTCCGCGGCCATGACCGAGCAGTTTTGCTCGGCTTCGGCCGTGCTGGCCCCGATATGGGGAAACAACAGCGTATCCTTGCGCCCCAGCAGGGCCGGCACCGGGAAATCGGTGATGTAGCCGCCAAGTTTGCCCGAATCCAGGGCCGCAACCACTGCATCGGCGTCGACCACCTGCTCGCGCGCGAAATTGAGCAGTTTCGCGCCCGGCTTGAAACGCAACAGCGAGGCCGAATTGATCAGGTGATGCGTTTGCTCGATCGCGGGAACATGCAGGGTCACAAAATCGGAAATCTTCAGCAGGGCCTCGAGGCTCTCCGTCTTTTCCACCCGGCTTGAAAGGCGCCAGGCGGCCTCGACAGACAGTGCCGGGTCAAAACCGGCGACGTGCATGCCCATCTCCAGGGCCGCATTCGCCACCATCGAACCGATCGCGCCCAGGCCGATGACGCCGAGCGTGCGGCCGGCAATTTCACAGCCGGCAAACTGCTTTTTCTCTTTTTCCAACTGCTTCGCCATGACTTCCGGATCGGTTATATCGGTCATCTCCTGGACCCGGTTCATGCCGTCGAGAATGCCCCGTGACGCCAGCAGCAGCGCCGCGGTCACCAACTCCTTGACGGCGTTGGCGTTCGCGCCCGGCGTATTGAATACGACAATTCCGCGATGGGTATAGTCGTCGATGGGAATGTTGTTGACACCGGCGCCCGCCCGGGCGACGGCAAGCACGCTGTCCGGCACAGGCTCACCATGCAGTTTGTGGCTGCGCAGGACAAAGGCATCAGGCTCGCTGACATCCGGGCCAACTTCGTAGCTTTCCATTGGAAAACGGCGGAGGCCGACACCGGAAATCTGGTTATAAGTACGAATTTTATACATCGGGTCAATCCTTCCTGACTTGCAGGTACGCCCATTCCAGCCAGGGCATCAATTTCTTCACATCGTTTTCTTCTACCGTGGTGCCACACCAGATTCGCAATCCCGATGGTGCATCCCGGTAGGCGCCGATGTCATGGGCCACGCCTTCGGAATCCAGCAGGGCCACCATCTCTTTCACCTGTGCGGCCTCAAGGTCAACCGTCAGGCAGACGCTGGTGCTTGAACGTGTCGCTTCGTCAGCTGCCAGGAAATGAATCCAGTCGCTGCGGCCAACGAAGTCTTCAATTGCCGCAAGGTTGCGTTCCGAGCGGCGGATTGCTTCCGCAACGCCCCCCGTATCACGCACCCAGGCAAGCGTGTCCAGGTAATCGGAAACACACAACATCGAAGGCGTATTGATGGTTGCGCCGCGGAAGACGCCTTCGATCAGCTTGCCGCCCCTGGTCAGGCGGAAAATTTTAGGCAGGGGCCAGGGCGGCGTGTAGCTTTCCAGCCGTTCGACAGCCCTGGGGCTTAGAATCAGCATACCGTGGGCGCCTTCTCCCCCAAGCACTTTCTGCCAGCTGTAAGTCACTACATCGAGCTTTTCCCAGGGCAACTCCATGGCGAACACGGCGGAAGTCGCATCACAAATGGTCAGTCCTTCACGATCCGGGCTGATCCAGTCTCCATCCGGCACCTTGACGCCGGAAGTCGTTCCGTTCCAGGTGAAAACAATGTCGTGCGCGGGGTTGGCCTGCGACAGGTCCGGAAGCAGGCCGTAGCCCGCCTCGTAAACACTCACCCGGTCGAGTTTCAGTTGCGTTGTGATATCCGTTAGCCAGCCTTTGCCGAAGGACTCCCAGGCAAAAATATCTACCGGCCGCGCGCCCAGCAGGGACCACAGCGCCAACTCCACTGCGCCGGTATCCGAAGCCGGCACGATGCCCACACGATAACCTTCCGGCAGGCCGAGTATTTCCGATGTTTCCAATATCGCCCTGGCCAACACGCCCTTGCCCAGCGCCGAGCGGTGGGAGCGGCCCAGTGACTCGACCGACAGGTTGCCGGCATCCCACCCCGGACGCTTGCTGCAGGGTCCGGATGAAAAATTGGGATTGGCCGGCCTTTCGACAGGTTTCATGGCTTCCTCTCTGGCTCATTCTGACGGGTTGGACACCCGCGTTTGTCGGAAGAGGATAGTTTCGCCTAATCAGGTGACGATAACCAGCCCCGAATACAGGAAATTTGCTCACGGTTTGAAGATTCCTGCAGTATGATGAAAGATGGAGCTTCGGCAGTGAACACATCACACACATTTCATTTTAATGTCAGCATCCCGGTGCGCCTGGGCTGCTGCCTGCTGACCGGTCTGTTGGCCGCATCTTGCGCCTCTTCACCCTTTCATGACCCTCCGGAAATACCGGAACTGGCCAATCAGCCCGGGCACGCTATCCAGGACGTGGAACTGCTCGCCATGACACCGGAAATGGAAGAATTTGTCGACCGCCACTCGGGCCGTGGAAGTCGCTGGCAAAACAAGACCTGGACACTGGCCTATGCCGTCATGGATCCGTACATCCTGGATTTCGAATATGACCCGCAAGTCACGCTGCCGGCAGACCAGGCGTTTGAACAGCGGGAAGGCAATTGCCTTTCATTTTCCAGCATGTTTGTCGCCATGGCTCGCAAGGCCGGAATGAAGGCCTATTTCCAGGAAGTGGAAATACCCCCGACCTGGAGCAATGTCGATGACAATTTGCTGGTCAGCAAACACGTTAACGCCGTCGTTTACAGCGAAGGCCATACGTTTACAGTCGACGTCAGCCGCAGGAAAACCCGCGAGATAGAGCGAACGAGGCGACTCAGCGATAAGGAGGCCGAAGCCCAGTATTACAACAACCTGGGGGCGGACGCCCTGATTGCGCAGGATATCGGCCTGGCCTATGCCTATTTCGGCAAGGCGCTTGAGACAGACAGCGGCCTGTCCTACATCTGGTCGAATATCGGGGTGATCCTGCGGCGAAACGGCCAAACCGAAGACGCCATTCTGGCTTATCAAACAGCGCTTGAAATGGAGCCCGACCAGTCTGTCGCCCTGAACAACCTGCATGTCATTTACACCGAGGACGGAAACCTGGCAGCCGCGGAAGAGCTGGGAGCCCGGGTCGAACGAAATCGGCGGAAGAATCCCTACTACATGCAATACCTGGCCGAACTCGCGATCGAGGAGATGCGCTACGATGACGCCATCGGCCTGGCGAAAAAAGCCATCAGGATGGATGCCAGGGAATACCGTTTCTACTACACGCTGGCGCAAGCTCAATACCTGGACGGAAAGACCAACCTGGCGCAGGCCAGCCTTGACCAGGCGCTGCAGCGCGCACCGGATTTCGAGGCCAAATCGAAGCTTGTTCTTCCGCCCGAAGACTATTGAATCACCGCCAGGCCATAAACCCCCTCACGGGGCGACCAGGTCAAGAGCCTCTTCCAGACGCTCAAAAACGACTTTCATTTCCCGCTCATCCGGAAGTGTCGTGATCCTGAAGTGATTCTTGTAGGGCACGTTGAAGCTGGTGCCGGGCGCAATCAGCACGTGTTTCTTTTCCAGCAGTTCCAGTGCGAATGCCTGATCGCTGAACCCGGGGATGAGCTCCGTTTTTACACTGGGAAATGCATACATCGCACCATCGGGCGGTTGCACCTCGAGATAACGGCTGTTTTCGATGCTTTCGACCACCGCCTGCCGGGACTGGAAAAGCCGCCCGCCGGGCTCGGTCAGTGCCTTGATGCTCTGATAACCCCCAAGGGCGGTCTGAACGGCCCACTGGCCCGGTACGTTGGCGCACAGGCGCAGAGATGCCAGTAATTCCACCGCGTGCAGATACTCTGCGGCATGCTCTCGGTCGCCGCTGAATGCGACCCACCCCACCCGGTATCCGCAGGCCCGGTAAATTTTCGACAAGCCGTTGAACGTCGCGCACAGGGTTTCATGCACCAGCGTCGCCAGTGGCACATGCTCGACGTCGCCGTACAGCATCTGGTCATAGATTTCATCTGCGAAAATAATGATTTGATGCTGTTCGGCAATACGGACAATCTCCTCGAGCAGTTCGCGCCGGTACACGGCCCCGGTAGGATTGTTCGGGTTGATCAGCACGATGCCCCGGGTCTTCGGAGTGATCAGCGATAGGATTTCGTCCGGGTCCGGCTGGAATTCATTTTCGGGCAGGCAAT
>JARFQZ010000318.1 GCA_029287515.1 Lysobacterales bacterium | reverse complement strand
GCGCTGAAGGAAGAGCCACAGTTAAAACAACGTTACGATGAGGAAGAGGACACGAGGGCCCTGCTGGACCTCGCCATGTCCCTTGAAGGCATCAAGCGAAACGCGGGCAAACATGCCGGCGGCGTGGTGATTGCACCCTCTCCCCTGACGGATTTCACCCCGCTGTTTTGCGAGGCCGGGGGCGGCAGCATCGTCACGCAGTTCGACAAGGACGACGTGGAAACCATCGGCCTGGTCAAGTTCGACTTCCTGGGGCTGCGCACGCTGACGATCATCGACTGGGCGTTGAAGACCATCAATGCCAACCGGAAAGCAGCCGGCGAGGACCCGATCATTCTCGAAAAATTGCCGATGAATGATCCTCAGGCACTCAAACTGCTGCAGGCCTGCCGGACCACCGCAGTGTTCCAGCTCGAATCACGCGGCATGAAAGACCTGATCCGCAAGCTGGTGCCTGACAGCTTCGACGAGATCGTGGCGCTGGTTGCTTTGTTCCGCCCCGGTCCGCTCGAATCAGGCATGGTGCAGACCTATATCGACTGCAAGCACGGCCGCGAACCGGTGCGCTACCCCCACCCTGCCCTCGAGCACATCCTGAAGCCGACCTACGGCGTGATCCTGTACCAGGAGCAAGTGATGCAGATCGCGCAGGAACTGGCCGGGTACACACTGGGAGCCGCCGACATCCTGCGCCGCGCCATGGGCAAGAAAAAGCCGGCCGAAATGGCCAAGCAGCGGATCATTTTTATCGAAGGCGCTATGGAGCGCGGCGTGGATGAAGATATCGCCAACCTGATTTTCGACCAGATGGAAACTTTTGCGGGGTACGGTTTCAATAAGTCGCACTCGGCAGCATACGCCCTGATCGCTTACCAGACGGCCTGGCTGAAATCACACTACCAGGCGGAATTCATGGCCGCAGTGTTGTCCTCCGACATGGACACCACCGACAAGGTCGATGAATTCATTCACGAGTGCCGGGACCTGGGCCTGACGATACTGCCGCCGGACATCAACCGCTCACACCATGCGTTCACGTCGGTGGATGACTCCACGATCCTTTACGGCCTGGGGGCTCTCAAGGGCGTTGGCCACGCCGCGATCGACGTGATCGAACTGGAACGGGAAGCGAACGGTCCCTTCACCGATCTGTCGGATTTCTGCAACCGGATCGATCATCACAAGGTCAACAAGCGGGCCATGGATGTGCTGGTGAGTTCCTGCGCGATGGACAAGCTGTACCCGGATGAAAACCGGGCACGGATGATCAACGAACTGCCCGAGGCCGTCCACGCGGCGGAACAGTACCAGCGCGACCAGGAATCCGGGCAAGTCGATATGTTCGGCAGCTTCAGCCAGTCGGATGCACCGCACATCACCGAGCACCGGGACGTGAGACCGTGGACAAAATTACAATGCCTGCAGGCGGAGCGAGATACGCTGGGACTCTATCTGACCGGCCACCCCGTGGAGCTGCAGGCAGATGACATCGCCCGGTTCACCACCTGCACTTTGGGAAACCTGGAGAAGCGCATGCCGCCTGAAAGCCGGGGCAAACGGTCCGGCACGCCGATGGTGCTGGCCGGGCTGGTGCAGGCCGTTAGGCGCCGGGGCAACCGTGGCGGGTTCGTGGCGATGGAAGACCATACCGGGCGAATCGAAGCGGCCCTGTTCGACGACACCTGGACCCTGTATTCCGAACTGCTGGTAAAGGACGAGATCATCGTGGTTGAAGGCCGGGTAGCGACTGATGACTTTTCCGGCGGCTTCCGCATGAACGCGCAGAAAATCATGACCCTTGCCGAAGCCAAATCCCGCTTTGCCCGGGGCGTACAAATCTCCCTGCGCGGACCGAGTGAAGAAATATGCTCAGCCCTTCAATCCACCTTTGTTCCCTACCAGGACGGCTCAGCGGTGGTGTGGCTCAACTACAGTAACGCGCGGGCACGGGCCCGTCTCGAACTCGGCAAGGAATGGAACGTCAAGGCCTGTGAAGAACTGGTGGCAGCACTGGGCGAACTGGAAATGGTCAGCGACGCGAGATTGGTTTACTAGAGCACCTGTCCATAGCGGCGGTAGAGGATTTTCACGCGCCGGACGTATTCTTTTGTTTCATCATATGGGGGAATACCGCCGTATTTATTCACGGCGTTGGGGCCGGCGTTATAGGCCGCGGCAGCCAGTTCGTAGTCTCCGTTGAACTGTGCCAGCAGCTGCGAGAGATAGAGGGCGCCGCCCTGGATATTTTCCTGTGGATTGAAGGGATCCGACACTTTCAGTTCTGCCTGGGTGGCGGGCATCAGCTGCATCAGGCCCTGGGCGCCCTTGGGCGACTGGGCGTCCGGCTGGTACGCGGATTCAGCATGGATGATTGCCCGTATCAGCGATTCGTCAACCGAGTTGTAGCGCGAAGCCGACTGAATTTCCGTGCGAAAAGCACGCGTGTTGAGCGGAACCTTTTCCCAGCGCACCGAGCGGCACTTGGGATCCGCGGCATAGCAGGGGAATCGCAGCGTCTGGAAGTCCTGGTCTGTCGGCGGAGCGATGTTGGAGTAGGTGACGATACCGTCTTCGTCTACCCACTTGTAAACCTGGGCCTCGACGAAAACCGGCATGAACACAGCCGCCACGGCACAGAGCGTTGCCGCTTTGCGGCGCAGAATTTCAGCTTTCCTTTGCATCAACAAACCTCCCGATCCCTGGCCTGTTTCATATTCTTCGCATGTATTTTAAACTGAATCAATCGTTTATTTCACTCTGGAGAGAAATCATGGGCAATTTGATCGCGTCGCTTATCGTCGGCGGCATCGCCGGTTGGCTGGCCGGAATGATCATGAAAGGCCAGGGCCAGGGCGTCATCATGAACATCGTGATCGGCATCATAGGCGGTGTCCTCGGCGGCTGGCTGTTCGGCTTGTTTGGAACCAACCTCGGCGCCGGCATGATCGGATCAATCATCACAGCCACCATAGGCGCAATCATCCTGCTCTGGCTGGTCAGCAAAATCAACAGCAAGTAAACGAAAGGAAGCGAAACGCTATATGTGGCAGTAACCGGCGCCGTTCTTTTCAAAGTACCGCTGATGGTATTCCTCAGCGCGCCAGAATTGCGGTGCCTGCTGCAACTGGGTCACGACCGGGTTTGGCCATTTTCCCGACGCATCAATGTCACGAATTTTCTGTTCCGCAGCCGCTTTTTGTTTGTTGTCATACCAGAAAATAGCGGAGCGATACTGGCTGCCGAAATCCGGTCCCTGGCGGTTCAGCGTGGTCGGGTTGTGCATGTCAAAAAAGACCTCAAGCAATTGATCATAGCTGACCTTCTCGTCATCAAAGATGACCTGCACGGCTTCGGCATGTCCCGTATCACCGCCGCAAACCTGCTTGTAAGTCGGGTTTTCCATGTGTCCGCCCTGGTATCCGGAAACGGCATCGACGACGCCATCCATTTCGAGGAACCGGGCCTCCACGCCCCAGAAACATCCGGCGGCGAAACTGGCGGTCTGCTGGCTCATATTTAACTCTCCTGTCTACTTGTTTTCTTTGCGCAGCCGAATCACACCTTCCTGCGCTGTACTGGCAACCAGCCTGCCTTTGCGGTCGTAGATCATACCGCGGGCCAGGCCCCTGCCACCACTGGAACTGGGGCTGTCACAAACATACAACAACCAGTCATCCAGCCTGAAATCCCGGTGAAACCACATCGCGTGATCCAGGCTCGCAATGATCAGGTTCCCCTGCACCCACGAGATGCCATGCGGTAAGGTCGCCGTTCCCACCAGGTGAAAATCGGAAACATAGGCCAGCAGGGCCCGGTGCAACCGTGGATCGTCATCCAATTGACCGTGCAATTTGAACCAGAGTTCCTTGAAAGGCGGCTGGGGTACGGGGCGATCGGGGTCGGAACCCCGAACCGCGCGAAATTCGAACGGGCCAAACCGGTCGAGCCAGCGTTGCATGCTCTTGGGCAAGTGCTCGAATTCATCCCGGGCCAACAGGCCTATGGGCGCAACCTTTTCCGGCTCCGGCACAACGGGCATCTCAAACTGGTGCTCAAGCCCATCCTCATCGACCTGGAAAGAGGCCGCGAGGGTAAAAATTGGACGTCCGTGCTGAATCGCCACCACGCGGCGTGCTGAAAAACTACCACCGTCACGGCTCCTGTCCACGCTGTAAACAATCGGCGCATCGTGATCGCCAGCCCGCAGAAAGTAGGCATGCAGGGAGTGCGCCTGGCGGTCTTCCACCGTGTAACTTGCAGCGAGCAAGGCCTGTGCCAGGACCTGCCCGCCGAACACCCGTTCTGTCCCGATATCCCTGCTGATGCCACGGAACAGGTTGACCTCCAGCGGCTCGAGCTGCATCAGCTTGAGAATTTCATTGAATGCATCAGATTGAAGTGTCATGGCTTGCTTTGATTCCCACTGATATTTCCCACTGATATTTGCTGGTGTATTTGGTTAACATGTTGGCACGCCGAAAGAAGCAAGGGAAGAAACATCGAGGT
>JARFQZ010000238.1 GCA_029287515.1 Lysobacterales bacterium | reverse complement strand
AGCCCCGGGGCCGTATCATGAAGCCATCAGAACGAGAGCGGGCAACGGGAGTAACCATGGCACGACACATCGCCATCGTAGAGGACGAGGCAGCGATCCGGCATAACTACGAGGATGCACTGCGCCGTTATGGCTACCAGGTTTCCGGCTACGCGGACAAGCATTCCGCCCTGGCGGCCCTTCAGCGACGCCTGCCCGACCTGGTCATCATCGACGTGGGCCTGGGCGAAGAAGTGGAAGGCGGATTCGAACTGTGCCGGGAACTGCGCAGCCTGTCGCGCAGCCTGCCGATCATATTCCTGACCGCCCGTGACTCCGACCTGGACGTCATTTCCGGCCTGCGGCTGGGGGCGGATGATTACCTGACCAAGGACATCAGCCTGCAACACCTGGTGGCGCGGGTGGTGGCGCTGTTTCGCCGGGTTGAAGCCCTTTCGGGCGGAATGCGGGACGAACAGTTGCTGGAACGCGGGCCGTTGAAATTCTCGGTGGAGCGCATGGAGGTGAGCTGGAACGACCAGCCGGTGCCGCTGACGGTCACCGAGTTCTGGCTGATCCACTCGTTGATCCGCCATCCGGGCCACGTGCGCACGCGGCAGCAATTGATGGACGATGCGAACGTGCTGGTCGATGATCAGACCATCACCAGCCACATCAAGCGAATACGGAGAAAATTCGTCAAGGTCGATCCCGATTTCGATCGACTGGATACCGTCTATGGCGCGGGCTACCGGTGGAAGCCCGATCCGTAATGAAGCTCAGGACCAAGCTCGCGGCGCTCTCTCTGCTGACCCTGCTGTTGCCCTGGTCCGCCTGGAAACTGTTGCAGGAACTGGAGCGGTTTTTGCGTGAGTCCCAGCAGGGCGCGCTGCTTGCTTCCGCCCGCGCGATGGCGACGGCTATACCGATGGAGTACAGCAGCCGTCTGCTGTTCCTGCCGGAAAATTTCGTACCGGTGTGGGACCTGCCGAACCCACCCGCGCTGGACGGCTACTTCGACGACTGGCCGGGAGACGGGCGGGGCCGGCAGTTCGAATCCGAAGACGGCTCACTCGCTGTCCAACTGTCGGCCGCCAACCACGGCGGCCAGTTGTATGTCCTGTTCGATGTCCGGGACCATGAGAGGGCCGGTGTACGAGACAGCATTGTCCTGCTGGCGCGCAGCCCGCGAGGCCTGGTCAGCTTTACCATCAGCCCCGAGGCGCCCGGCCCGGTTCAGCTTTACAGCGACCGGGAGAATTCAGGGCAGGTAGAGGGCTACTGGCTGGAAAGAGAGGACGGTTACCGGGCTGAACTCGCCCTGCCTTCGTCGGTTCGCAATACAGACATCAGTTTTCAGATCCGAAGCGAGTCCCCGGTTGCAGGCGCGCCTGCCCGGGTTGCCGGTCCGCTGGCCGATGCCGAACGCCCGGCCTGGATCAGCCTGGAATCTGCGTGGGCCGGCATGTCGCGGTGGCTGGACCGCTCCGGGGTCGAATCTGCCAGGACCTGGCTGGTGGGTCCCGGTGCCTGGGTGCTGGCCGATTCCCGGTCGGGCAAGACAGGCGAAAGCGGCGATGGAGCGCCATCGACTACCTGGCTTCAGCGCTTGCTGTACCGCATGGTTGCGGGCGCACGCACAGCCACCCGGGAAAACTGGCCGGAGAAACCGGTTCGACTGGACGGCGAGACGGTGCGCCAGGCGCTGACCGGTGAAGAAATGATCAGCTGGACCCAGGATTTCGATACCGCCATGGTTTGGAACACGGTGGCGGTGCCGATTGAGCTTCAGGGTGAAGTCCGTGGCGCCATCGTGGTGCAATCCACTTCCGACGGCCTGTTGCTGGCGACCAATCAGGCGCTTGGCAGGCTGCTGTTGACCACGCTCGGGATTGCGATCGGGCTGGCCGCCGGATTGTGGTTTTTCGCCACCCGCCTGTCACGCCGGGTCCGAAAACTCAGCACCGCCGTCAGCCAGGCCATGCACGACAGCGCCGGGCCGGAAGCGCTGCCGTTGAAGAGCGACCGCGATGAGCTGGGCGAGCTGGCGCGCAACAACCAGAAACTGCTGCAGGCCGTCGCGGATTACAACACCTACCTGGAAACCCTGGCCAGCAAGCTCTCACACGAACTGAAGACGCCTCTGGCCATCACGCGTTCGTCCCTGGACAACCTGGCCAGCAAGGCATTGGACGGGGAATCCAGACAGTTCCTGCAGCGCGCCCAGCAAGGCGTCGACCGCCAGTTCGCGATTGTCAGGGCGATGAGCGAGGCCAGTCGCCTGGAGGCGTCCATATCGGTCGCTGAATGGGAAACCATCGATCTGGGCCGGTTCGTCACTCGTTGCGTCGAGGCTTACCGCAATGTGCATGAAGGCAGGAATCTCGACATCCGGGTCCAGCAAGAAGGGCCCCCGGTGAAGTGTGCACCGGACCTTCTCGCACAGGCGCTGGATAAACTGGTCGACAACGCCGTCTCGCTCAGCGGGCAGGATGATGAAATCACCGTGGGGCTGAATTTCGACGATACACGTTGCGAGCTGTTCGTGCGCAATACCGGATCCCATCTGCCGGAAGATCTGCAGGAACGATTGTTCGATTCCCTGGTGTCGCTGCGCGAGCGGCCCGGAGCGGTGCCGCACCTCGGTCTCGGTTTGTATATCGTCCGCCTTATTGCACAGGTTCACGGGGGTGATGTGAATGCTGCCAACCTGGCGGATAGTGCAGGCGTTGAATTCCGAATATCCATTCCCGTGTAGGTTATTGGGTCAGGCCTTGCTAGAATCGGACTTTTCCACCCCGACTATGGAATGGCCGTGAACAGGGAAGTATTCGAAGACCTCAAGGCGAAAGGCTACAACCGCGTACCGGTATACCGTTCCGTGCTGGCTGACCTGGACACCCCGCTCTCTGTTTACCTCAAACTGGCCGATGCGCCTGATGCCTACCTGCTCGAGTCCGTCGAGGGTGGTGAAACCTGGGGGCGCTTCTCCATCATCGGGCTGCCTTGCAAAAAGCGCTATGCACTATCCGGCACCGTGATGACGGAGTTTGAAGACGGTGAAGGAATCCGCCGGGAAGTGGTTGAAGATCCGCTGGAATTTGTGTCCAGATTGCAGCAGGAATTCAATGCACCGGTGATGGATGAGTTACCTGTATTTACCGGCGGATTGGTGGGTTACTTCGGTTACGAGATTGTTCAGCAATTTGAAAGCCGATTGAAGGACGACTCCAAGCCCGATGAACTGGGTACGCCCGACATGGTGCTGCTTCTTTCGGAGGAGGTCGCTGTGCTGGACAACCTCGCCGGCCGGCTTTTCCTGGTGGTCAACATTGATCCCTCCATACCGGATGCCTGGGGATCGGCGCAAAGCCGGCTGGACGAACTGGAACACCGCCTGCGTGATAAAGGTTCGGGCTATGGCGTTCCGGTTCGTCATGACAGGGTGGCGGAAGAAGATTTCAACTATGGTTTTAGCCGCGGAGACTTTATTCGAGCGGTGGAAAGAAGCAAGGAATACATC
>JARFQZ010000227.1 GCA_029287515.1 Lysobacterales bacterium | reverse complement strand
CCAGCTGCTGGCCGAACTGGCCCGTCTCCATCGCGACTGGAAAGACACCGAACAGCGAATTGAAGCCATTATCGGCACCGGCCAGGACCGTGATTCGCGTCTTGAGTTTCTGAAATTCCAGCTGCAGGAACTCGATGAACTGGCTCCGGAAGCAGGGGAAGTGCCACGCCTGCACGAAGAACTCGCACGACTGGCCAACGCCGGCCAGCTGCTGGAAACCTGCGGCACCCACGTCGCCCGCCTGTACGATGACGAGCACTCGGCGCAATCGGCCATCAGCCGGGCCCTGAGTGACCTCGAACCCCTGACGCAGATCGACGCGACACTCAAAGAGGCCGGCGAGCTGATCAACAGCGCACTGATTCAACTCGAGGAAGGCGTCAACCTGCTCAGGTCGTACCAGGAAGGATTGGAACTGGACCCGCAACGGCTGCAATGGGTGGAACAAAGACTGGACGCCTTACACAAGGTTGCCGGCAAACATCGTATCGAGGCGGAAAGCCTGACCGATTTCCAAAGCCGCCTGCGCCAGGAACTGGACACGCTGGAACAGGCCGACGAGCAACTGCAGGCGCTGGAGCAGAAACGCCAGCAACTGCTGGAGCAGTTCGACACCTGCGCAAAACAGCTGCATCGCAAACGCGTGAACGGCGCGGCACAGTTATCCGCACAAGTCAGCGAGGTCATGCAAACACTGGGCATGCGCGGCGGCTGCTTCAAGATTGAGATCAGCGAGGTGGTGACAGATGCCCTGTCTGCGCATGGCCGCGACCAGATCGAGTTTCTCGTCAGCGCCAACCCGGGACAGCCCCCCAGACCACTGGCCAGGATCGCGTCCGGCGGTGAACTGTCACGCATCAGTCTGGCCATCCAGGTTATCGCCGCCACCGATACACACATCCCCACGCTGATATTCGACGAGGTTGACGCCGGCGTGGGTGGCGCGGTGGCGGAGACTGTCGGCAGGCAGATGCAACTGCTCGGCAAACATCACCAGGTGATGTGCGTGACACACCTGCCGCAGGTCGCCGCGCAGGCGCATCACCACCTGCAGGTCAGCAAACTGACCGGCGACAAAACCACGCGCACGCGCATACGTCCCCTGACCGGCGACGAGCGGGTCGAGGAAATCGCACGCATGCTGGGCGGGAAGAAAATCACCGGCTCGACGCGCCAGCACGCACGGGAAATGCTGCAACTGGGAAGCAAAACGCCGGGCAGAAGAAAAGTGAAGCCGTAGCAGCGGTCTCCTGACCGCTACATTATTTCCCCACGACAGCTGGATAGGCGCGCTTCCCTGCTCAGATTTTCAGGTTCGGGCAGTTCTTACTGGTGCAATCGCCGTAAATAATAAGTGAGTGGTCGCGAATGGAAAATCCGGCCTTTCTGGCCACTTTCTCCTGGCAGCGTTCTATGGTCTCTTCGACAAACTCGACAACTTTGCCACATTGATTGCAGACGATATGGTCATGATGGTGGCCCTCGTTCATTTCAAACACCGAGTGCCCACCCTCGAAATGATGGCGGCTGACCAGGCCGGCTGCCTCGAACTGGGTGAGAACACGATAGACGGTCGCCAGCCCGATTTCCTCTTCCGCCTCCAGCAGAACCTTGTAGACGTCTTCCGCACTCATATGGCGGGTCTTGCTGGTTTCGAGAATCTCCAGAATCTTCATTCTCGGCAGAGTAACCTTCAAGCCTGCTTTGCGTAATTCGCTGGATTCCACTGTTTTACTTCCTGTCAGCCCGCTGATTCAGTTATCATGCCGTCCGTTGAACGGACAAGCAGTTGTAACTCTAGATGCGAAAGCTTCTCATCCTTATTAGCACAATTGCAAGTGTTTTCATGGCCGCCTGTTCCAGCGACCCGATCGTCAACCGGCTGCCGTTTGTCTACCGTATTGATATCCAGCAAGGTAACGTCATCAATCAGGAGATGGTGGACAAACTGCGCACCGGTATGAATAAACGCCAGGCTCAGTTCATTCTGGGCGCACCGATGCTGGTCGATCCGTTTCACGCCGACCGATGGGATTACTTCTACCGTTACAAACCCGGCACCGATGGCAAGGGCGAGGAGAAACAGGAACGCATCAGTCTTTTTTTTGAACAGGACCAGCTGGTAGAAATCACCGGCACCATGCAACCCGACCCGCAACCGGATGCGCTGCCCACCAACCGGCAGGTCACGGTTACCGTGCCGCGGCAGGAACCCGAAGACATCGGCATTCTGACCCGCACCTGGCGCTGGATGGGATTCGGAAAACAGGACCAGAACTAGGCCTCGAGGTCCCCGCCCCCCTTTTTCATCCGTTTGCCCTGCGCAGCACGCTGTTTGCGCACCTGCTTTGGATCTGCGATCAACGGCCGGTAAATTTCGACCCGATCACCGGCGCGCAAGGCCTGATCCAGCTTTTTCAGTTTTCCGAACACCCCCGCTTTCAACCGGGTGGGATCGATCTCGGGAAAACGGTCGAGGATGCCGGACTGTTCGATGGCCTGCTGCAGCGTCGTACCCGGGACCACCTCCAGCTTGAGAATCAGCTGTTCATCGGGTTTCGCATACGCCACTTCAACCGCGATCTGTTCAGCGTTTTCCATACACCTGTACCGCCCGTTTCATGAAAGAATCGACCAGGGAATTTGCGATCTGACTGAACACAGGCCCCACGACCGCGCCCAGCACACGGCTGGCGAATTCAAACTCCAGGTCGAATGACACCTTGCAACCGTCCTCGCCAAGCGGATCAAAGCGCCAGAATCCGTTCAGGTGCTTGAACGGCCCTTCGATCAGGCGCACTTCAATCATTTTGTTCTGCTGACTCCGGTTACAGGTGGTAAACGCCTTCTCCACGCCACCCTTGGAAAGCTCGATGGTTGCGCGCACTTCATCGTCGCTGCGCGAGTGCACCTGGGTGCGCCGGCAACCGGGTAAAAACTCCGGGTAGGCGTCAATGTCATCAACCAGCGCGAACATCTCCGCCGGTGAATAAGGCACCAGCG
>JARFQZ010000205.1 GCA_029287515.1 Lysobacterales bacterium | reverse complement strand
GCACAGATCAGGCGGCAGGACCGGCTGGAAAAACAGATGAGGCACAATATCCGCCTGATCAGGCCGGGTACCAGCGAGTCCAGGTCACGATATGAATTGAATGTCCCCGCGGGAGTATTTGTCTCCCCGCAACACGCATGGGCAAAAATCGAAATGAACGGGACCGTCCGGGTCGGGCTGGATGATCTCATCAGAAAGCTGTTCGAGAAAATCGACCGGGTCGATTTGCCGGAAGCAGGACAGAAGATTGATAAGGGCAATACCCTGTTTTCGCTGAAATACGACTCCTGGTTGTTGAAAATTCCTTCCCCGATCAGCGGCACAGTCACGTCAATCAATTCGGAACATGCCGATCATCCCGAATGGCTTTCGGTCAAGCCGTTCGAGCTGAGCTGGATGTGTGGAATTGAGCCGTCCAACCTGGCGGGAGAATTGCCAGGCCTGAAAATAGGGCGTGATTCAGTTGATTGGTACCAGTCGGAAGTCGACAGGTTTGAAAGGCTTTCATCGCAATATACGCAGGGGAGCACTCGGCCCGCGCCCGGGGATCAGGAAGAGCCTGAACAGCCCGGCAATGCAGATCACCTGAAACTTCTGGCGGATTTTGCAAAGCCGGTTCTCCAACTCGAGAGGTCTGATTAAGCGGGGCTCTCCTCAATGGCCAATTTGGTGAGGCAAATATGCATAAGTTTCATGTTTGGACGGGAGTGATTCTCTTGCTGGCCGTTGCACTGCAGTGTTACGGGCAGGACACAGTTGAACTGCCAAAAGACATCACGCTTGAATCGGCGGCAGGAGAGGTGGTTCTGCCGCACGACGTCCACGTCAAAGACAAGAAACTGAAGTGTCCTGTGTGCCACCACCAGATCCACGCCGGGGACCTGGATACGCCACACCCGGACTACCTGGACTCGTCACTGAGCAGTTGCCAGACCTGCCACAACACCAACCCGGAAAACAGTAAAAAGTACTACAAATGCTCACTTTGCCACCATTCAGAACCGGCTGATATTTCCGATGAAACGCTGAGTTCAAAAGTAGTCATCCACAAGAGTTGCTGGAAATGCCACGAGGCGGGCACGGGCGTGGAGGCAAGCCGGGGATGCAGCAATTGTCATACGAAGAAAGACTGAGGAAGGCAGCATGGATAGAAGAGGTTTTTTAAAAACAACGCTTGTTGCCGGATCGGCCGCCCTGGCAGGCAGTGATCTTTCCGCCCAGGAGTTGCGCGATCCCGAGGAATTCGTGGGGATCCTGGTCGACACGACCCGCTGTATCGGCTGCCGGGCCTGCGAAGTCGCCTGTGGCGAAACGCATGATGTTTTAGTCCCTGATGTGCTGAACGACGGGGCGCTCGAAGAGCAGCGGACCACGAGCGACAAGCAATGGATGGTCGTCAATAAATTCGAGACGGAAGCCGGTGATGTGTTTGTCAAAAGACAGTGTATGCATTGCTACCAGGCCGCCTGCGCCAGTGCCTGTCCCACCGAGGCGATGGAAAAAACGAAAAAAGGGCCGGTCATCTGGCATGGAAACCGGTGCATCGGCTGCCGCTACTGCATGGCGTCGTGTCCCTTTGACATGCCCAAATTCGAGTACGGTGAGTGGAACCCGAAAATCCAGAAATGCACCCTGTGCTTTGAGCGCCTCGAGGAAGGACAGAAACCGGCCTGCGTCGCGGCATGCCCTACCGACACGCTGATGTTTGGTACACGGGCAAAAAACCTGGAAATTGCCAGGCATCGCATCTACAACCATCCGGATGATTATGTTCATCACATATACGGTGAGCATGAGGTCGGCGGAACCGGATACATCTACCTGTCAGCCGTACCGTTTGACCAGATCGGTTTCAGGACCGACCTGGGCACCAGGCCTTATCCCGAATACACCAAGGAATTCCTCTACTCGGTACCCATGGTTCTGTTCGGCGTACCGGCCTTTTTGCTGGGGCTCAATGCACTGATCGGAGGTCCTCAGCCGGGAGAAGAGAAGGCCGTCGAATTTGAATCCGGTGATCAAGGGGGTGGTGATGAGCACTAACGCCACTGTCACCGGAGAATTCAGCCGCTTCTTCCATTTTCTGATGCAGGAAATGAAGCCACGCGGCCCGTGGCTTACTCCGTTCAACGTGATTTCCATTCCGGTCATTTTTACCGGGGTGGTCATTATCGTCATCCGTTTCATCTACGGCCTCGGTGCCGTCACCAATCTCTCGCAGGATTTTCCGTGGGGTTTCTGGCTCGGTTTCGACGTGATCACAGGCGTTGCGCTCGCCGCCGGCGCCTATGTCATCACCTTTGTCGTTTACGTGATGAAGGTGGAAAAATATCACTCGATTGTGCGTATCACGGTCCTGAACGGCTTGCTGGCCTACATTTTTTATGCGGGCGCGCTGGTGTTCGATATCGGCCGGCCGTGGCAGGCCTACAATCCCTACATTGGCAATAAATTCGGATTCAGTTCTGTCATGTTCCTGATTTGTTGGCACTTTTTCCTTTACATGGTGGCGGCATTCATCGAGTTCTCACCTGTTGTCGCGGAATGGGCCGGTTGGGAAAAGGCGCGAAAATTCCTCAAGAGCATCACGCTCGCCACGGTTATCCTGGGAATCACTCTTTCAATACTTCATCAATCGGGCCTGGGGGCTCTGTTCCTGATGGCCAAGCCGAAAATTCATCCGCTGTGGTGGTCAGAATTCATCCCCGTGCTGTTTTTGGTTTCCAGCGTATACGCCGGGCTGGCGATGATCATCTTCGAGAGCACCATAAGTCACCGGGTGTTCAGGCATCTCATTCCCCATGACCCCAAACACTCCTTTGACGATATCCTCTTTGGCCTGGCCAAGGGCGCGGCCGTTGTCATGTTTGTCTACTATTTTTTCAAAGCATTGCTGTTCATACACGGCAAGCAATGGAGCATGATCAACGACGCCTGGGGCTACTGGTACCTGGTGGAAGTGATTGGTTTTGTTTTGATTCCGGGATTCATGTTCGCCTTTGGCTACAGGAACAGAAGCCTGAATATCATCAAGATCGCCTCCGTCATGGCCTTGCTGGGTATTGTGCTGAACCGCCTGAACGTATCCGTCATCAGTTTCAAATGGTATGCGGAGGTCCACTACTTCCCGTCCTGGCAGGAAATCGTGGTGACGCTGATGATCATATTCACCGAAATCTGGATTCTGCGCTGGGTTGTCACACGCATGCCGGTGTTCAAGTCAGCCCATTAGGAGAGGAGTTCAAGGAACCGAAATGGATTCATTTACTTACGTCAATATTTTTGAAACCAAAGGCCTCGAGTACCTGCTTTTATTGTGTTTCTGGGTGCTGTTTGTTTATCTGATCCGATACCTCTCGCCGGCGAAGAAGAATCGCAAAAACTGGGAATGAAGGGTATTTGGATGACCGCGCGCGGCTATTTCGTAGCAGGTGGATGATGCTCAACAGCAAAATTGGCCTGAAACTGACTTTCAGTGTCGTGCTGACGGTCCTTTTCGCGATCGGAATTTTCGCCTATTTCAACATCCAGTCCGAAAGGAAAAGCCTTCTTTTTGAAGTTGAACGGCACGCGAATCAACTCAGCGAGGCGGTCAAGTCGGATACAGAATACGACATGATGCGAAATGATCGGGACCGTATCCATGAAAGCATCCGTCGCATCGGCCAGCAGGAAGCCATCGACCGGGTTCGGGTATTCAACAAGTCGGGAGAGATCATCTATTCGTCGGACAGTGTCGAAATTGGAACGATGGTCGACAAAAAAGCAGAAAGTTGTTTTCGCTGCCATTCTGCGGGAGAGGCCCTGGAACATCTGGAAATGCCTGAACGCACCCGGGTCTTTCGCACCAGTGCAGAGGCGCCGAGGCTGCTGGGCATCATCAACCCCATATACAATGCGCCGGATTGCTGGAACGCAGCCTGCCATGCGCACCCCAGTTCGCAGACGGTACTCGGCGTGCTGGACGTCACTATTCCCCTAACTGAACTCGACCGGACCGTTCGCCGCAGCCAGGCGGCGGTAGTCGCACTCGCCATCGGTGTCATCCTGATTTTGAGCCTGATCATCGGTTTCATGGTCCGGTGGCTGATTGACAGGCCGGTGCAGGAACTCCTTACTGCCACCCGGCATGTTGCCGGCGGCGACCTGGGCTACCGGGTGGATGCTGAAAGAAATGACGAACTCGGCATGCTGGCAAGATCCTTCAACAACATGAGCGATAAGTTGGCTGAGGCCCGGTTGCAGCTGTTTCAGTCAGACAAGCTCGCCTCCCTGGGACGGTTGGCCGCCGGTGTGGCGCACGAGATAAACAACCCGCTGACGGCGGTACTCACCAACAGCAGTTACCTGTTGAAGCGGTCAGAAGGACAGGACGACACACGTGACGATCTGAAAGTCATCGTGTCTGAAACGATTCGTTGCCGGGAAATCGTCAAGAGCCTGCTGGATTTTGCCCGCCAGACCGTCCCGAAAAAGCGCCAGGCCGACATCAATGCCATTATCGGCCGCGCCGCGGCAGTGATCGAAAATCAGCTCTCGCTGGGACGGGTGGAACTGGTCATGGACCTGGATGACACGCTGCCTAAAGTGACTGTCGACGCCAACCAGATCCAGCAGGTGTTTATCAACCTGATGGTCAACGCCCTGGACGCCATTGGCGAAGGTAGCGGAACCCTGAAAGTCACCAGCAGGGCCGTGAGCGTTCGGCCCACAGGCACCCTTCAGATCAAGCGGGCGCAATGCCCGAAGCGGCATGACCTGGTTGACAGAAAGGTGCAGATCGACGGCAAACCCGCCATCGGTATGCGCTTCCGCAAGCAGGAACAAACCGGACTTATTTACCTCGATCCCATGTACGGTTCGCGGGAGCACCGGCTGGACGACATGCCCGATCTCGGAGTAGGCGTTGAACTCCTTTGCCCGGAATGTTCGAGGTCGCTCATCGCCGAGGGTGAGGTCTGTCCGGATTGCGGCGGTCCGATCTATGCATTCGAAGTTCCGTTGAAAGGGATGGTCCAGGGTTGCTTGCGGGATGGATGCGGCTGGCATCGCTGGGAACAGGTCGATTCCTCCTGGAACGACGAATTCGTCGAAGTGCGGGTGGAAGACGATGGCTGCGGTATTCCCAAGGCCCAGATACCAAAACTCTTCGAGCCGTTCGCAACGACCAAGGGCCAGAAGGGAACAGGCCTGGGATTGGCCGTTACCTGGGGAATCGTGGACAATCACAATGGAACCATAACGGTAGAAAGCGAGGTCGGCGTTGGAACGACCTTCATCATCCGGATTCCGGTGGAATCATGAACGCAGAGCGGGATATCCTGGTTATCGACGATGAATTGACGGTCACCCAGGCCGTGGTAAAGGTTTGCAGTGCGGAAGGGATGACAGTCGTTGCAGCGGGTAATGCTACCGACGCACTCCGATACCTGGAGGGCAGCAGGTTTCGCCTGGTCCTGTGTGACATCATGATGGGCGGTCTCGACGGCTTCCAGTTCCTCGAGGAACTCGACCGCAGAGGCATCGAGGTCCCCGTGGTCATGATGACGGGTTACTCCACGGTCGAAAACGCGGTCCGGAGCCTGACCTCGACCGGCGCCGTCGACTATATCCCCAAACCGTTCACGGCCGATGAATTGCTCGCAGTCGTCCGGCGCAGCCTGCGTTGCGCCCTGCTCCTGGAACAAGCTGAGTCTGCGAGCCTCGAGCGGCACGGTTCCATGAGCTATGTGCCTTGCCCGGCTGACTACTACCGGCTCGGATATGTCAGCTGGGTCCTGATGGAGGACGAGGGGACGGCGAGAATCGGGGTCAGTGACCTGTTCCTGAAGGCGGCGGAAGGCATCATTGAACTGGAATTGTCATTACCCGGCGAAGACCTGTTGCAGGGAATTTCCTGTGCGGTTGCAACTTCGCAGGACGGATCGAAGCATGAAATCATTTGCCCGATGGATGGGAAAATCCTCGAGGTCAACGAGCGCACGCAATCGAAGCCCTCACTGGTCGAGAAAGACCCTTATTTCAGAGGGTGGCTGTACCGGATACTGCCGCCCAACCCGGAGAATAATTTGCAGTGGCTGAGTTTATGAAGACTCGAACCAGGCACCGCCGTAAACGAGAAAGGAAAATCCAATGAAGACCATTTTGCTTATTGTCGTCCTGCCAACCCTGATCCTGTTCTTCTTTTTGAACCTGGCTGCAAGGGAGTGGTTTCAGAGGATACAGCAGAAGAGGCGGCGGGCTGATCGCGAGGAAGCGCTGGCCGTCAGCCTCAGGCTTGATTTCACACGGGAGTCCAAAACTCTGAAACGGGCAGAAGTCGAAGACCCGAAAGCCCGGATTCTGTGCGTGGATGATGAAGAGGTCATTCTCGACAGTCTGCGTAAAATCCTGGTGTTGGACGGCTACAACGTCGATACCGTGGAGACGGGACAGGAAGCGCTGGGGCTGGTCCAGATCAACGACTACGATTTTGTTTTCACCGACCTGAAGATGCCGGCCATGTCGGGAACGGATGTGGTCAAATCCGTGAAGCACCTGCGACCGGATATCGATGTCGTCATCATCACGGGTTTCGCCACCGTGGAGTCCGCCGTGGAGTGCATGAAACACGGAGCGCTGGATTACATAGAAAAGCCGTTTACCGAAGATGAACTGAGACTGTTCGTCAAACGCGCCATGTTCAAGCGCCAGGACCGGATCGAAAAGCAGCTGAAACCCAGGGTTCACGTGATGGGTTCGGCAGAACCGGAACAGGGCTTCGGGAACGAGTTCTCGGTCCCCGGCGGGGTACTGGTTTCATCCGGCCATTGTTGGGTCAGCCTGGCGGAAGACGGCACTGCGAAAGTCGGCCTCGATGACTTCGCCAGGAAGTTGCTCGGCTCCGTCGACTCGATCAATTTCCCGGATGTCGGCATGAACGTAAAGGCTGGTCAGGCACTGTTCAGCGTCAATCAGGGTCATCGCACGGCACAATTCCACGCGCCGCTGAGCGGCAAAGTGGTGAAGATCAATGAAGACCTGGGTAAAGACTACTCGATGCTCACACAGACGCCCTACGGTGATAATTGGGTTTGCATCATCGACGGCGAGGATCTGGATTCGGAACTGCCCAATTTGAAAATTGGAAAGTCTGCCGTCGTGCTGTTCCAGGAGGATTTAGACAGGTTCCAGGACACCGCTCAAAAAGCGGCCGAAGGCGATTCACCTGAAACTCCACTGTTCATCGGTGCGATCGGGCAGATGGACGACGCCCGCTGGCAAAGCACGGTTGAGATGTTTTTCAAGGCTTGAGGAGTGGCTGCAATCATGTACTCTTTCCAACATGAATAGGCATTCAGTACTCAAATTCGTCATCTGGACCACGCTAGCCCTTGTTTCAGCCCAGGCTGCGGCTGACCCCGGTAGCAGCGCCATGGTGGCCCGCGAATTTCGCCAGGCCCATGAGCAGCAACTGGTCGATGAATTCGCTGCTTTGCTGAGCATGCCCAATGTAGCCACGGACGCGGTTGCCATCCGCAAAAACGCGGAGTACATCGCTGAATTACTCCGGCCCCGAAAATTCCAGGTAGAGCTGTTGGAGGCGCCGGGCAGCCCGCCGGTTGTATTCGCGCAGCGGCTAAGCCCCGGCGCCGATAAAACCCTGATGATCTACGTGCATTACGATGGCCAGCCCGTCAACGCGGCCGATTGGGCATCGGACCCCTGGACACCGGTGATGCGCGACGGCATGGTCGAGCACGGCGGCCGGCAGGTGCCAATGAAGGCGCCGTTTGATCCCGAATGGCGCATCTTCGGCCGGTCCGCCGGTGACGACAAGGGGCCGATCATCGCCCTGAACGCCGCGCTGGATGCGCTCGACCAGGCCGGCATCCCGTTGTCGGTCAACCTGAAGGTGTTTTTTGAAGGGGAAGAAGAACAGGGGTCCCCCCACCTGGAAGACATGTTGAGCCGTCACAAGGACAAGCTGGATGCCGACCTGTGGCTGTTCTGCGACGGCCCGGCCCACCAGAGCCGGCAGTGGCAGTTGGTTAACGGGGTCCGTGGCAGCTTTGGCTTTGGCGTCACCGTGTACGGCCCGAACCGCCCGCTGCACAGCGGTCACTACGGCAACTGGGCCCCGAACCCCATCATGTTGCTGATCGACCTGATCGCCAGCATGCGGGCTCCGGACGGTTCCATTCTGATCGACGGTTACATGGACCGCGTCGTACCTCCCTCGCTGAGCGAAATGGAAGCCATCGATGCCGCACCGTCCGTTGATGCGGGCCTGGTTCGCGAGCTGGGCATCGGCCGCCCGGAAACTGAAGACCGCCTCGAACTGGCCATCATGCGCCCTGCACTGAACGTTCGGGGCATCCATTCCGGCGACGTCGGCAGCCAGGCGCGCAATGCCATCCAGCCTTCGGCCACTGCCTCGATCGGCCTGCGACTGGTGCCGGACCTGACCCCGGAGTTCGCGCGCGAGGCGGTTGAGCAGCACGTTCGCAAACAGGGTTATCACATTGTTTACCAGGAACCTGGCAATGAGGACCGCGCAAAACATGAGCGCATTGCCATGCTCGACTGGAGTGAGTCCGGCTATCCGGCCTATCGTTCGGACTTCGATTTGCCGATGATCCAGCAAATTGCAGGGATCATGGATGAACTGAGTGATCAACCCCTGGTGCGCATGCCCTCGATGGGCGGCAGCCTGCCGATCTACCTGATCGAGCAGGTCACCGGAACGCCCGTGGTGATCCTGCCGATTGCCAACCACGACAACAACCAGCATGGCAAGGACGAAAACCTGAGGTTACAGAACCTCTGGGACGCGATCGAGATTTACGCGGCTGTGCTTACGAACCTCTGAGCGCTGAACCAGGATTTGCTTTCAGACGTATAACGGAACAAATTGCGGTGAAATGTAAGAATCAGAGCAACACCGGTTTTACCATTTTTCACCTATACTTAATTGTGTAAACACAGCGATAAATTTCGTGTTCAGGGCTTGCCAACTGATTGCTTTGGTTCTGACGCTGTCCGGC
>JARFQZ010000146.1 GCA_029287515.1 Lysobacterales bacterium | reverse complement strand
TGCCGGTAACCGGGAAGCTCGTGCGGGAAGGAACCCATGTCGCAGGAACCCTGGACGTTATTCTGGCCGCGCAGCGGGTTCACGCCGACGCCCTCCCTGCCGAGATTGCCGGTCAGCATGGCCAGGTTGGCAATGCCCATTACGGTAGTCGAACCCTGGCTGTGCTCGGAAACGCCGAGGCCGTAGTAGATGGCGGCGTTGCCGGCCTCCGCGAACAGGCGGGCCGCAGCGCGAAGTTCTGAAGCGGGAATGCCCGTAATTCTCTCGGTTACTTCCGGGGAGTTCTGTTCACCGGAAATGAATTCACGCCATTTGAAGTAAGGCTCGGTCTCGCAGCGAGCCTCGATGAATGAGGCATCTTCCAGGCCCTCGGTCACAATCACGTGCGCCATCGCATTGATGAATGCGACATTGCTTCCGGGACGTAACGCGAGGTGATGGTCGGCCTTCACGTGCGGCCCGCTGACCAGTTCGATCCGCCTGGGATCGGCGACGATCAGCTTTGCACCCTCGCGCAACCGGCGTTTGAGGCGGGAGGCGAACACCGGGTGGGCGTCACTGGGGTTGGCGCCCATCACCATTACCACGTCCGATTTGGCCACCGAATTGAACGCCTGGGTGCCGGCTGATTCTCCCAGGGTGGTTTTCAATCCGTACCCGGTGGGGGAATGGCAAACCCGGGCGCAGGTATCCACGTTGTTGTTGCCGAACGCAGCCCGGACCATTTTCTGTACCAGGTAGGTTTCCTCGTTGGTGCAGCGCGAAGAAGTGATTCCGCCAATGCTGTTGCGGCCGTGCTTTTCCTGGATTTCACGCAGGCGTTTTGCGGTGTATTCGAATGCTTCTTCCCAGCTGACTTCCCGCCAGGGGTCGTCGATACTGTCCCGGATCATCGGACGGGTGATCCGGTCCTTGTGCGTCGCATAACCGTAAGCAAACCGGCCCTTGATGCAGGCGTGGCCTTCATTGGCCTGACCATCCCGATTCGGGACCATGCGCAGCACTTCATCGCCCTTGAGTTCAGCATGGAACGAACACCCGACACCACAGTATGCACAGGTCGTCGTCACGCTGCGCTCCGGCAAACCGTTTTCAATGACCGGCTTTTCAATGAGCGCTTCTGTAGGGCAATTGTCCACGCAGGCTCCGCAGGAAACGCAGTCCGACTCCATGAAGCTGTCCAGCTGGCCTGCCGCCACTTTCGAGGCGAACCCGCGCCCGTCAACGGTCAGCGCAAAAGTCCCCTGGATGTCATCGCAGGCCCTGACGCAACGGTAGCAAACGATGCACTGGGACGGGTCGAAGGTGAAATAAGGATTCGAATCGTCCTTGTCTGCCGACTGGTGGCCGGCGCCGCTCATACCGTACCGACTGCCTTCGACACCCAAAGATTCCGCCACGTCCTGCAGTTCGCAGTCGCCGTTGGCTGAGCAGGTGTCACATTCCAGCGGGTGGTCTGAAACGTAGAGTTCAACCACGCTGCTGCGCAATTCATCCAGATCCCGCGACTGGGTAAGGACCACCATGCCCTCTTCCACCTCGGTAGTGCACGAGGCCGGATATCCGTTGCGGCCGTCTATCTCGACCAGGCAGACCCGGCAGGAGCCAAAAGCATCCAGGCTGTCCGTGGCGCACAGCTTGGGGATACTGACCCCGGCCTCCGCTGCCGCACGCATCACCGAGGTGCCTTTCGAAACGGTCACGGCGCGCCCGTCGACGGTGAGTGAAACCGGCATGCCGATTTTCAGCGGTGCCGGCGTTCCCATGTCCAGTCTGGCTTCATACATTTTTGGTCATACTCCAAAATCCCCGGGGAAATGTTTGAGTGCGCTGCGCACGGGCATCGGGGTCAAGCCTCCCATGGCGCAGAGTGATCCCTTATCCATGGTATCGCAGAGATCGTCAAGAACCCTGAGATTGAATTCCCGGTCTTCGTTCGCGACGATTCGATCGATGACTTCCACTCCCCGTACTGAACCCACGCGGCAGGGCGTGCATTTCCCGCACGATTCGACGGCGCAGAACTCCATCGCGAACCGCGCCTGTTGCGCCATGTCGACGGTGTCGTCAAATACGACAATGCCGCCGTGGCCCAGCATGCCGCCCGCTTCAGCCAGCGCGCCGTAGTTCAGCGTGACATCGAGCTGCGATACCGGCAGATAGGCGCCCAGGGGCCCGCCGACCTGGATCGCACGGATCGGCTTGCCACTGGCGGTCCCGCCGCCATAGCCTTCGACCAGTTCCCGCAGGGTGGCGCCAAACGGAACTTCAACCAGGCCGCCATGGCGGATATTGCCCGCCAACTGCACCGTCAGCGTGCCCCGCGATCGGCCGGTGCCGAAATCCCTGTAATAATCGGCGCCTTTTTCAAGGATGGTGCTCACCGCCCCCAGTGAAAGAACATTATTGACGACCGTCGGCTTGCCCAGCAGTCCTTCGATGGCAGGAAGTGGGGGCTTGAACCGGATCAGGCCGCGCTTGCCTTCCAGGCTGTCCAGCAGGGAAGTTTCCTCGCCGCAAATATAGGCCCCGGCCCCGATCCGTAACTCCATGCTGAATTTCCTGCCGGAGCCACGAATGTTATCGCCAAGCCAGCCTGCCTGTTCCGCCCTTGAAATCGCTTCGGTCAAAACCGCCCTGGCGTGCGGGTATTCCGAACGCAGGTAGATGTAACCCTCGTCTGCGCCCACAGCCAGGCCAGCGATCGTCATGCCCTCGACCAGCTGGTAAGGGTCGGCCTCCATCAGCAGCCGGTCTGCGAAAGTACCTGAATCACCCTCATCGGCATTGCATACGATGTATTTTTGCTCCGACGGCGTATCCAGCACGGTCTGCCACTTGATGCCGGTCGGAAAGGCTGCGCCACCCCGCCCGCGCAGGCCGGACTCTTTTACTTCATCCACAATTTCCTGGGCGCTCATTTTCAATGCCCTGTCCAGGCCCTTGAATCCGCCCATCGAGCGGTAGTCATCCAGTGAGACCGGGTCGATCCAGCCGGCCCGCAGAAAAGTGAGTCGTTGCTGACTTGCCAGCCAGTCTATGCTGTCTACCGCACCCAGGGCCAGGGCATGGTCTGCCGGCCCGGGAAAACCTGCTTCGAACATCCCGGGCAGATCGGCAGGCGCCACCGGGCCAAACGCGATCCGGCCGATCTCTGTCTCTACCTCGACCATTGGCTCCAGCCAGAATGCCCCCCTGGAACCGTTTCGAACAAGGTCAATCTCCAGCCCCCTGCCGCGGGCGCCTTCGATGATCGATTCTGCGACCGCGTCGGCACCCAGCGCACAGGCTGTTGCGTCCCTGGGCACAAAGACTTTCAACCGGCTCATTCGTCCGCCTCCAGGCCATCGATAAGCTGATCGAACTGACCGGATGTCACACGCGCATGGATACCGTCGTTAATCCGCACTGAAGGGGCGCAGGCACAGTTCCCCAGGCAGTAAACGGGCTCCAGGCTGAACAGCCCGTCAGCCGTGGTTCCGCCAAAATCGATACCCAAACGCTGCTTGACGTGCAGTTCGAGTTCACGAGAGCCCATGGCCTGGCAGGCCTCGGCGCGACAGAGCTGCACCAGGTGCTCACCACCCGGCTCCGTCCTGAAGTCATGGTAAAAGCCAATCACACCCTGGATTTCGGCCCGCGACAGGTTCAGTGCCTGGCCCATCATCGGCACGGCTTCGGCGGGTATGAAGCCCAGCTTGTCCTGGATCGAATGCAGCACAGGCATCAATGCGCCGATGCTGCCGATATGCTCTGCAACAGCAGCGTCGACAATTTCTTTCAGTGAAACAGCAGCGGAACTCATATTATGCCGGGCTCGAAAACTCGAAATCGCTGAACTGCTCACGTAATTCCATTTTCTGGATTTTACCGGTGGCGGTATGGGGAATTTCTTCGACGAAAACGACGTCATCGGGCATCCACCATTTGGCGATCTTTCCATCGAGGAATGTCAGTATTTCCTGCTCGCCCACGTCTGACCCCGGTTCCCGCACAATGATCAGAAGCGGACGCTCGCTCCACTTGGGGTGAGGAAGTCCAATGACAGCTGCTTCGCCTACACCCGGACAACCGACGGCGACATTCTCCACCTCGATGGATGAAATCCATTCGCCGCCCGACTTGATTACGTCCTTATCACGGTCGGTGATCTGCATGAAGCCCAGTGGATCGATGTTCGCGATGTCCCCGGTATTGAACCAGCCATCCCCGGTCAGCACGTCCTCGTCCAGCTTGAAATACCCGCTGGAAACGCAGGGCCCCTTGACCAGCAGGTGGCCCGATGTCTTGCCGTCACGCGGCAGGTCATTGCCGTCATCATCGACGATTTTCATCTCGACCAGGAACGGCGTGCGGCCCTGCTTTTCCTTCAGTTTAAGCTGTGACTCACGGTCCTGGGTTGACGTGGCATGTTTCATTTTGCCGGTCGTGCCCACCGGTGACATTTCCGTCATGCCCCAGCCGTGAATCACTTCGACGTCATAGTCCAGTTCGAATTTGCGGATCATCATCGGCGGGCAAGCCGCTCCGCCGACGACGACCTTGTTCAGGTGCGGCAATTTCTTCCCGGTTTGTTCCAGGTATTGAAGAAGGCCCAGCCAGACCGTCGGGACCGCGGCGGTCGAGGAAACTTTTTCACTGTCGAGCAACTGGTAAATGCTTTCGCCGTCCATGCCGGCGCCCGGCATCACCAGCTTGGCGCCTGCTGCCGGCACCGCGAATGTCAGCGCCCAGGCATTGGCGTGGAACATCGGGACGATGGCCAGGATAGAGTCCTCGGAGCGCAGGCCGAAGACATCGGGCTGATTGACCATCAGGCCATGCAGCACATTCGAGCGATGTGAATAAAGAACACCCTTGGGGTTTCCGGTCGTTCCCGAGGTATAACAAAGCGCGGCTGCCGTATTTTCATCGAGTTTCGCCCACTCGTAGTCTTCGTCAACACCGTCGATCCAGTCCTCGAAGGCCACTGCGTTGGGCAAAGCAGTTGCCGGCATGTGCTCCGAATCGGTCATCACAATGTATTTCTCTACTGTTGGAAAGCGCTCCTTCAACGCCTCCATGATGGGAACAAAAGTCGTATCGACGAAGACGATCCGGTCCTCCGCATGATTGACGATGTAATCGAGTTGCTCGGCAAACAGCCTGGGATTGAGCGTGTGGCAAATGGCGCCATGTCCCATGATGCCGAACCAGGCCTCAACGTGCCGCTCCGTGTTCCAGGCCATGGTCGCAATCCGGTCACCCTGCCTGATGCCTTCTTTTTCCAGCGCCCTGGCCACCCGCAAAGACCGCCTGCGCACATCGGCAATCGTCGTACGTCTTATCTCGCCCTCAACACCGAGCGTGACCATTTCACGCTCACCGTGATTAAGGGCGCCGTGGTCGAGAATCGTGTGAACCAGTAACGGGTAATCTTGCATCAAACCAAGCATTCAGGGGTCCTCTAACATGGATAATTCGTACATAATAAGGGAATTATCCCGCCTTAAACCAGACAGGAAATAATTAATGTACGACTGCACGAAAAATTACATCAACGGTGAATGGGTCGATTCTATCGGCGGCAGCACTCACGACATCATCAATCCGTCAACCGAAGAGATAATCGGGAGGGTGTCATTCGGCAAGTCCGAAGACGTGGATCTCGCGGTAAAAGCCGCACAGTCCGCTTTCGGACAGTATTCGCAATGGTCGGTAAATCAACGGCTGGAATTACTGGAAAAAATTGTCAGCGCCTTCAAGGCCAGGTGGGACGAAATCGCCGCGGCCATTTCCTCGGAAATGGGCGCCCCGGCGCCGTTTTCACTTCGCGCACAGACAGGCTCCGGTCTTGGGCACCTGCGGGCCGCTATCGCCGCCCTGCAGGAACTGAAGCTGGAGGAATCGATTGGCAAATCGACAGTCATCAGGGAGCCGGTCGGGGTCTGCGGACTGATCACGCCCTGGAACTGGCCGATCAACCAGATTGCCTGCAAGGTTGCACCCGCACTGGCCGCGGGTTGTACGATGGTCCTCAAGCCCAGTGAAATTGCGCCAGTCAATGCAACGCTGTTCGCCGAAGTCCTCGACGCGGCAGGCGTTCCTGCAGGTGTTTTCAACCTGGTGCATGGTGACGGCCCCGGCGTCGGTGCATCATTGTCCTCACACGAAGGAATCGACATGATGTCGTTCACCGGATCCACACGGGCGGGTGTGCTGGTCGCCAGGGCGGCGGCTGACACGGTCAAGCGCGTGACGCAGGAACTTGGCGGCAAATCCGCCAACGTCATCCTTGAATCCGCCCCTTTGAAAGAAGCCGTCACCAGCGGCGCACACAACCTGTTCCACAACAGCGGACAGTCCTGCAACGCACCCAGCCGCATGCTGGTACCGGAAAGCCTGTACGGGCAGGCCGTCGCTATTGCCGCGGAAACCGCGGCCGCGACCCGGCCCGGCCATCCGGACGATCCGGAAACGGATATCGGGCCGGTGGTCAGCGAGGCGCAATTCGAAAAAATCCAGGGCCTGATCGAGGCGGGCATCGAGGAGGGAGCAAAAGTCGCGGCGGGCGGCCCCGGCAAGCCGGAAGGCCTGGAAACCGGATATTTTGTCAGGCCCACCGTGTTCCGCGACGTCAACAATTCAATGACCATCGCCCGGGAGGAAATTTTCGGGCCGGTGCTTTGTATCATCCCCTACTCCGACATCGATGAAGCCGTCGCGATGGCCAATGATTCCGAGTACGGCCTTTCGGGATACGTCTGGGGTGGCAGCACGGAAGAAGCAATGCAGGTTGCCCGCAGGCTGCGCACCGGCATGGTCCATCTCAACGGCGCCCCCACGGATGTCATGGCGCCCTTTGGCGGCTACAAGAAATCCGGCAACGGCCGTGAATGGGGTGTAATGGGACTGGAAGATTTCCTAGAAGTCAAAGCCATCATGGGCGCCGCCTGACCCGGAATACATTCCTTGAGCACACTCATCACCGTTGACCTCGATTCGCTCGAGGCAAATTATCGATTCTGCCGCGAGCAGTTGCGCCCGGCCTCCTGTGCCGCGGTCGTCAAGGCCGATGCTTATGGCCTGGGCATCAGCCACATTGCGCCAGCGCTGTGGCATGCAGGATGCAGCCAGTTCTTCACCGCTACATTCCGGGAAGGCATCACGCTGCGATCACTGCTGCCAGACGCGGAAGTCTTTGTTCTCGAGGGTGTCACCGAAGTCAGCCTGGACGCATTCTGCAAGCACCAACTCGTGCCGGTGCTCATATCGCCGGCCCACAGCATCCTTTGGGCTGACCAGGCCCGTGAACTGGGGCGCCCGCTTCCGGCCATCATCCATATTGATACCGGTATGACCAGGCTGGGTTTCGGCGAGCCCGACCTCAACGAACTCCTGCGGCGCAGTGATGATCTCGATTGGCTGGATACGCGGTACGTCATGACCCATTACGCCTGTGCTGATGACTCTGAAACGGACAAATCCCGCCGGCAACTGGAGCAGTTCAACCGCTTGCGCAAGATGCTCCCGCCTGCGCCCACCAGCGTCGGTAACTCGGCCGGCGGACTGCTGGGGGAGCCCTGGTCGGGTGACATGGCGCGCATCGGTATCGCATTGTTCGGGGGGAACCCCTACCTAAGTGATACGCCCCCGCTTCAACCGGTGCTTCGCGTCCAGAGCCGCGTCCTTCAGCTCAGGGAAGTCAGCAAGGGAACCACCGTGGGTTATGGCGCAACTCACGAGGCCGGGTCAGATACGATGATCGCCACGGTCGGCACGGGTTACGCAGACGGTTACCCGTGGTCGCTGGGGAACCGGGGGGTAGCCTCGGTCGGGGGCCACCGCGTGCCGGTGGTTGGCCGGGTGTCGATGGACCTGATTACACTGGATGTTACCGGCGTCCCACCGGAAATGGTCCAGCCCGGGCAAATGGTCGACCTGATCGGACCGGACATCAGCCTGGAGGAAGTGGCCGAGCGGGCCGGCACGATCAATTACGAAATACTCACCCGGCTGAGTCAGCGGGCCAGGCGGAAGTTTCTCGGCGGGCCAGGCCGCGTAACCTAGCTGTCCTGCACGCCGTAAGACTTGAACTTCAAAAGCACGCGGTCCATTTCTTCGCTGTCCAGCAACACCGGATCTCCGACAGCAAGACAGCGCAAATAGGATTTCGCCAACTGCTCCACCTCGATCGCCAGTGACAGGGCCTTGTCGAGCCCTGTTTCCAGGCAGACGAGCCCGTGATTGGCCATCAGGCAGGCTTTCCTGCCACGCAAAGCCTCGAGCACATGGTCAGACAGTTCCTGGGTGCCGAAGGTCGCGTAAGGCGCACAGCGGATATCCCTGCCCCCCGCAACAGCCACCATGTAATGGAAAGCCGGAATCGCTTTTTGCATGCATGCCAGGGCTACGCACTCGGCCGGGTGAGCGTGCAGAATGGCCCGCGCGTCTTCACGGGCTTTGTAAATATCAGAATGGATACGCCATTCAGAGGAAGGTTTCCGCGAACCGTCACTTTTGCCCGAATGGTCGACATACACGATGTCACGGGGGACCAGGGCCGGGTACGGTATGCCGGACGGCGTGATCAACATTCCTTCCCCCATCCGGACGCTCAGGTTTCCCGAGGTGCCCTGGTTGATGCCGCTGCGGTTCATTTCCAGCGCGGTATCGATCAGTTGTCGCCTCAACTCCTCCGACATGCGATTGTCACTCCTGTTCCGGGTACAGGGACCGGAGACCTTCCTCGCTGGCCTCGCAGACACCGCGCTCTGTAATCAGGCCGGTAACCAGCCGCGCCGGCGTCACGTCGAACGCGAAATTGCGGGCCGATACCTCATCGGGAGTGATCCGGACCGAAGCGATCGCACCGTCCTTCAGCCGGCCGCCGACTGACGTCACTTCCGCCGGATCACGCTCCTCGATCGGGATGCCGCTGACGCCGTCGTCCATTTCCCAGTCGATGGTCGGCCCCGGCAACGCAACGTAAAACGGCACGTCATTGTCGTTGGCGGCCAGGGCCTTCAGGTAGGTGCCAATCTTGTTGCAGACGTCACCACTTCTCGCAGTGCGGTCCGTTCCGGTGATACAGAGGTCTACTTTACCGTGCTGCATCAGGTGCCCGCCGGCGTTGTCGACGATCAGATCGTGCGGAACACCGTGGGCAGCCAGTTCCCAGCAGGTCAGCGCAGCACCCTGGTTGCGCGGGCGGGTCTCGTCCACCCAGACGTGTACCGGGATACCGGCATCGTGCGCCTGGTAAATCGGTGAGAGCGCCGTGCCCCAATCCACCGTGGCCAGCCAGCCGGCATTGCAGTGCGTGAGGATGTGAATCACGTCATTCCGGTCCCGCTTCTCTTCCCATATATTCCGGATCAGGCCCAGGCCGTTCCGGCCAATCCGGAAGTTGATTTCGACGTCTTCGTCGCAGATTCTCCGGCACAATTCGTAAGCCGCGGGCGGTCTTTCGAGAGTGTCCAGGGGTAAAAGCTCTTCAACCATCCGGGCCAGTGCCCAGCGGAGATTGACGGCCGTGGGTCGTGTGGCCAGCAGATTCCCCGAAACAGTTTCCAGGGATTGGTCGCTGCTGTCCTTCTGCATCGCAAGGGCTATGCCGAAGGCAGCGGTCGCCCCAATCAGGGG
>JARFQZ010000135.1 GCA_029287515.1 Lysobacterales bacterium | reverse complement strand
TTGCCGTCGGCCGAGGACTTGATCACGCCACGCGGGGCGAACCGTTTCCTGAATTCAGCGTCCTTCGGGTAGTCAGGATGTTCGGGCTCCTGTTCCGCATTAAGGTGGTAGAGGTTGCCAAAAAACTCGTCGAAGCCGTGGTTGCTCGGCAGCATGTCGTCCCGGTCGCCCAGGTGGTTTTTGCCGAACTGGCCGGTCATGTAACCCAGGGGCTTCAGCAAACCGGCAATGGTGGGATCTTCTTCCTGCATACCTTCCGGTGCACCGGGCAGTCCGACCTTGGTCAGACCGGTTCTCATCGGCGATTGGCCTGTTATGAATGCGGCGCGGCCGGCCGTGCAACTCTGCTGGCCGTACCAGTCGGTGAAGACAGCGCCCTCTTTGGCGATTCGGTCAATGTTGGGTGTTTTGTAGCCCATCATGCCCATGTTGTAAGCGCTGATATTGAACTGGCCGATGTCATCACCCCAGATGACCAGGATATTGGGTTTGTCCGCTGCAAAAAGGGCGGATCCAGGTGATACAAGAAATACAATGAGGGCGGCTGCCCTCAGGCAAAAACTTTTCATGAATTCTCTCCAAATTCGATTACAGTTTCGAAACGAGTTCACGTGGGAATGAACTGTTTGCTGATTAAACCTACCACCGAAGTAAGACACGGGCAATTGGACCAGGAACCAAATCAGTCGGCGTTTAATCTGGGTGCTGCTATTTTTTGCTGGGCACCCAGTGCTCGGCAGCCTTCGTGCGCGGCTGCTTGATCACCTCCGCACCCAGTCCACGAACGATGCGCTGAACCGGCTGATCGATGTGCCTGAAAAAGATTTTCCACCCCTTGCACAGGTAGTTCAGTCCGGGCTCGCCGCTGGTGGAGCGGACAAAGCGGTTTTTGGGGCACTCTCCAAAGCAGGTGAACTGGTAGTCGCAGTCGCGGCAGCACTGGGGTAGCGCTCCCTCTTTCATCCTGCCGAAATGCTCCTGCCGGTCAGAAAAAGCCATGTCTGACAGCGATTTTTCGCTGATGTTGCCCATCCGGAATTCGGGATAGACGTAATGATCGCAAGCGTAAACAGAGCCGTCACGTTCGCAGGCCAGCCCCTTGCCGCACATGGGTGCGAAGGTGCAGTTGGGGGCCACGTGGCCCATCCAGGTTTCCACGCACGACTCGAAATAATTCACGTAGATTTTGCCGAGGTCCTTGCGGTACCACTCGTCGAACACCCGGCACAGAAACCTGCCCCAATCCTCCGGGTCGACGCTCCAGTCTTCCACCACCGAACCTTCGTGCCCGGGGCGTGCGTGCGGCGTGCCGACGATCGGCATCCGGGTAGTGTCCCAGTGCTGTGGTGCGGTGTCCTCGAAGCCGACGGGCTCGACGATCGGGATGAACTGGATGCGTTTCGCTTTCACCCGGTCGCGCAGGAACCGGTAAACCACCAGCGGATGTTTCGCCGTGGTGCGGTTGACGCAACACAGTACCGAGAAATTCACCCGGTGTTTGCGCAGCAGGCGCGCCCCGCGGAACACTTTCTGGAAGCTGCCGCGGCCGTGCCTGTCCTTGCGGTAGTCGTCGTGCAGTTTTTGCGGACCATCGATTGAAAGGCCCACCAGGAAACGGTTGTCGTACAGGAAGCGGCACCACTCGTCATCCAGCAGCGTGCCATTGGTCTGCAGGTCGTTTTCGCAGCGCACATCCGGCGGGCAGTATTTCTTTTCCAGTTCCACCACCTTGCGGAAGAAATCGATCCCAAGCAGTGTCGGTTCACCGCCTTGCCAGGAGAACACGACTTCCTTGTGGTTGTTGGCTTCGAAGTACTGGCGGATGAATGTTTCCAGGGTGTCTTCCGACATGGCCCAGTGTTTCGGCACACCCAGCAACTCACCCTTGGGCAGGTAGTAACAATAGGTACAATCGAGATTGCACATTGAGCCGATGGTCTTGACCATCACGTGGACGCGGCGAACGGGTTTGCCGCTGAACATGCGTTGTCCGGGGAGCTTCATTTAGAATCCAACCGGCAAAGTCTTCGTCAGGTTGAAACGGATCGAATTGTCCTTCGCCGCGCCCGGCCAATCGTTGTAGATCAGGCTGGTCTGCCATTCGAAGTATGCGTTCCAGCTGCCGCTCTTCTTGCTGGGGATCACCTTGCCGATGCGCACGCCAATCGGCATGTAGACCTCGTTGGAATCCCAGTCGTACTGGATGACCATGTCGCCGTTGCCGACATACCAGCCGCCGCCCAATTGGAAATTAAGGAACGGGGCGATGCCGAGCGGGTTGGTATTGTCGGTTCCCGCCGGCAGCGCTTCAGGATCGACGGCGCGCCAGGACTGCGTCAGCAGTACGCCGTAGAACCAGTTGCCGGAGGTATTCACGATTGCGCCGGCCAATCCGTACCCCCATTCGTCGCGCGCCACATCTTTGTTGCCAGGCGCGGTGACCAGCGGACCCAGGCCCATGCGACCCGTTCCCCAGTCCCATTTCTTGGGAATGATTAGCCCGAACAGCTCAGTGTTGCCGAGACCCGTCTTGCCGTTGTTCTTGTTCTTGTAATGGCGCAGTGTGAGTCGCGGCAGCAGTGTGAACTTCTCGAAAACGAACGGCGCCACGACGCGCAGCTGAGCGAAATCATCGTGGCCCTGCGGACGGGTGCTGCCGTTGACCTCGTCATCCTTCCAGGTACTGCCTTGCCAGGCGAACTGGAAAGACCACTGGGTGGCGGTGGAATCCAGCGCCTTGGATACGTCGTCCTGTTGTCCGGCAGCCGGTGGTTCAGTTTCGGTATCGGTATCCGGATCATCGGAATCCTGGGCAAGGGCGTTGCCCAGGGCGGACGACGCCACTACGGTCAAACCGGTTAAAAGACAAATGCTTCGTAACGTCATATCTCTCTCCTTTTCGATTGCCGTAGCACCAACCGGGGATCGTCATTTCCCGGTCAAAGCAGTCATCATTGCGCGCCGCTCTCCCAACAAACCACGTTGTCATAAGAGACTGATCCGACGAATGACTTAGGTAAGGATGGCATCATTATGCTGGTCAATGATCTGACTAACGACGTTTTCTGATCGCCAGGCGAAATGGAGTGAACAGGCCCTTCTCAGGGATGGTCTTGAAGGCCAGGCCCTTGCTGCTCATATCGAAAAATTTCTCCCCGTAACGGGCCAGTTGTTCCTCGTCGATGCTGATTCCGAGGCCGGGCTTGTCGGGAACAGGAATGGTGCCCTTTGAATCCGCGATGATCGGTTCCACCAACAGGCCATCCCGTTTTTCAGGAATCCAGCCGGGCGGATCTATTGCGTATTCCAGCGGATGGTCCCGCGCGCCGGCTGCGTTAAGGTGCAGATTGACAATGAAGCCGATGCCATTGCTCCATGTGTGCGGGGCGAAATGCAATCCCTGTTCCCGGCAGGCTTCCATCACCTTGCGGGCGTCGCTGATCCCTCCGCCAAACGTAGCATCGGGCTGGTAGATGTCGAAACAGCCTTTCTCAAGCATGACCTGGAACTCGTGCCAGCCGCCATTCAACTCGCCGCCGGAGATGGGCACGGCCGATCTGCGGCGCAGTTCCGCCAGGTCTTCCCAGCCGTACATGTCCAGCGGTTCCTCCAGCCAGGCGATGTTGTTGTCCGCGCAGGCATGGGCGAAGTTCGTGGCCCGCTCCAGGTCCCACAGTGGCGCATCGTCGATCAGCGCAACGCGCCAGCCCTGGTTGGCATCCACGCCGATTTTCAGATCGTCTCCTGCGGCTTTACGGACGGTTTCGATCTGGGCGATGTCTTCGGCGGGATTGAAGCTGTGCACCCGAATTTTCACGGTTTTGAAGCCCTGTTCCTTCAGACGCAGCACATCCTTTGCCCGGCGCCCGGGTGGGCGAACTTCCCCGGTAGAGGCATACAGCTCGATTCGCTGGTTTTCGGGGTGCTCTGCCGGTTTTTTCGCCAGCAGTTTCCAGACCGGCTTGTTCTCGACTTTTCCCAGGATGTCCCAGAAAGCAGCTTCCAGCCAGAAGTTGCTCCAGCCCAGGTAGCCGGCCTCGCGGATACGCTGGCGGCCGGTTTCTATGTCACGGGGATCCAGCCCGATGAGGTAGGGTCCGAGCAGGCTGCCGAGACCCTGGCGTTCGCGCTCGAAGGCCATGCCTGCCGCCAGGCCCTGGATGCCGTCATCGGT
>JARFQZ010000088.1 GCA_029287515.1 Lysobacterales bacterium | reverse complement strand
TTCACCAGGATGATGTACCTGGAAAAATCATCGAGTTCACGACCGGTGTAGCGGGGCAGCCAGTTTTTAACGATTTCATTTTTTGATTTCATTGTGTTCTTCCTGCTCCATATCTTCTTCGATATAGCGCAATACTGCCTCGGCGACAGCCTGCCGCGGGTATTCGTTCTTGTCCACGAAATGCCGCCCAATGAATGGATGGGCTTCGGCCACCGGCACCGCGATCGCCCAGTGGTCGGCGTTGAGATAACCGAGCAGGGTGCTGCCGGGGATCACCTGGTCGTAGAAAATGACCTGGCTGTCGTTACGCGAATCGACGGAATTGAGCTTTTTGTTGGTGCTTTTCAAGACTGAAGAAATTCGGTCCGGTTCCGGATAGGTGACCAGGGAGTAATAGCGGATGGAATCCGGCAGGGGATTGTCCGCCAGCCACTGGCGGCGCACGGCAGGCCTGAGGCTTTCCACTGCGTGGCCGTCGCCTTGAGTGCATTCCGAGCCTGGTATATGTTTTAACAGGCCAAGGTCTTTTTCCTCGGCCGCGTTTGCCAGTGGAGAACCACCGACGGCTCCCGCTACGCTGACCACCGCGGCTATATAGCGGTGAATTTCCGGATAAGTGACGACGGCTTCGAGCAGGTCAGGCGCGCCTTTTGAATAACCGATCAGGACCAGTTGCTGATGCTGAAGTTCGTCCGCGTTTTTCATGATCGCGTCGCGGATCATACGGGCGTTTACGGTGGTGCCCGACATGCCGTCAACGGAAAAAATATAGGCCTGGAAGCCGAATTCTTCCACGTGGCTGTCGAATTCGTTCTCATATTTAAGCCATGATTCGAAGCACTCCCAGCCGATTCCCGGCACGAATGCGACGACCAGGTTTTTTTTCGACTGGCCCAGGTACACCGGCTCTCCGGTTCCGGGAGGCTCGTTGCCCAAACGGGTAATCGCCTGCTCACATTCCCTGTAGTGCGGCAGCTCTTTGCCGTGGCTCTCGAGGATCGCGCAGGTGATCTCCCTGAAGCGCCCCCGGCCGTCTTCGATGCCCGCCATTGATGCAGGCGCCAGTATCAGCGGAGGCGTATCCTGCGTATAAGGCACCAGCGGCTTGCTGGCACAGGCCGCGAGTAAGAGAGTTGTCGCTATGACTACAAGGGAACGGTTCATGACTGTATCCTCTCGCATTATGAATCCGGAAACCAGTTCCTTTGCCAGCGTAAGTGAATTGCTCCATACGCTCAATCCCAGGAAGCCCGTTTACTGCGTTTACCCTCATGTTTACGAGCAAACAGCCCGGTCGTTTGTCGGTGATTTTCCCGGCAGGGTGCTATACGCCGTCAAGGCCAATGACGACCCTTTGATCATCCGCCTGTTGAACCAGGGGGGAGTGGAGCATTTTGATTGTGCATCGGTTCCGGAGATCGAGCTGGTCAGGGAAAACTGCCCCGGCGCTACCTGCTATTTCATGATCCCCGTGGCACTCAGGGGCGCCGCCGGCGAAGCCTTCCATGATTTCGATGTCCGCCATTTCATGGTGGACGATGCATCCCGGCTGGATGCGCTGGCGTCAGAAATCCCGCTCGAGCAGGCCGTGGTGTTTGCCCGCATGGCGGTCAGCCATGAATCTGCCATGATGGACCTCTCATCCAAGTTTGGTGCGCCGCCCGCAGAGATTCCGGCCTTGTTGCGAAAAATCGTGGCGACGGGCGCCGAGCCGGCCCTCGCTTTCAACGTGGGAACACTGGTCACCGATCCCGGCGCTTACCGGCACGCCATCGAAACGGCCGCCGAAGTACTGAATGCACTTGATTTCCGCTTGCGCCTGATCGATATCGGTGGCGGGTTTCCCCGATCTTATCCAGGCTTCGTTTCGCCGCCGCTGGAAGAATTTTTCAGCGCCGTGCGTGAGGCCGCAGCCGGTCTTCCCATGCAGGATGAGGGCGAGATCATGGCGGAACCGGGCAGGGCGCTGTCTGCTCCCGGCCTGTCGGCAGTAGTGGAAGTGCTTCTGCGCAAAGGCCGCCGGCTGTACCTTAATGACGGCATGTATGGCATATTCTGGGAACTTCGATTTGAGGGGCATCAGCGGTTTCCGGTCCGGGCCTATAGAAAGGGTGAACGCCTGGAGGGTAATCCGGTTTCATTCAGACTTTTCGGTCCGACCTGTGATGCATCGGACGTCATGCCGGGCGAAGTGGAATTGCCATCAGGAATACAGGCGGGCGATCACCTTGAGTTCGGTAACATAGGCGCATACAGCCTGAGCGGCCGCACCCGGTTCAACGGCCATTACAGCGACCTGATCGTGGAAATCACCTCCAGCGCAGAATCGCCGCCTAAAATTGAACAAGCTTGACGGCCACGTAGGTGGCGTAGAAACCGAGGATGACCAGACCTTCTGGCCGGGTTACCCCTTTTTTCACGTAAAAGAACGCCAGCACGACAGCCGTCATGACGAAGATGAACGGCAGGTCGAAATACAGCAACTGCCGCTCAAAGGTCATTTCCGCGATCAGCGCCGTGATACCGATGGGAAGGAGCGTATCCAGGATGTTGCTGCCTATGATGTTTCCCACCGACATGTGGGTTTTCTTTTTCAAAATGGCCGAAATTGAAATCGAAAGCTCCGGCAGGCTGGTGCCCAGGCCGATGAACAGCACCGAGATCAGGGCTTCACTGATCTCAAAGGTATGTGCAATCCTGACGACTGAATCAACCGTAAGTCCCGAACTGTAAATGACGACGGCCAGACCGGCCACAAGCAGGGTCCATGAGCGAAACCCCCCGTGCGCCAGGCGGATGGGATCTTCCTCGGGCGCAGTGCCGCCGTTCATAAGCGCGGTCACGTAGATGAAGTATATCGTGATCAGGATCAGGCCTTCCGTGCGGGAGACATGGCCATCCAGCGCCACCAGGAACAACAGAACGGTAGCCCCCAGTAGCACGGAGCCGTGCTTGACAACGAAAGCTTTCGGCAATGTCAGGTAAGAGATCGCGGCGCCCAATCCGAGCACAAAGCCCATCTGGGCAACAACGCTGCCTATCGATGATCCGACCACCACGCCTGAAGCATCTTGTCCCATCAGGCCCTTGATGCCCGCATCCACCGCGATTGCCAGTTCCGGGAGATCACTGCCGATGGACAGGATAACGAGTCCAACAAAGAATTCAGACCATCGGTGACGGCGGGCGATGGCCAGGGCGCCACCAATCGTCAGTTCGGTTCCTATCCACAATCCAGCGATCCCTGCGATGAGAAATAGAAAATCCATTGGCGCCATAGACTACCAGCACTTGGGTCTTTACACAGCCAAAATCGTCGGTTGGGCTTTCCGTGACAATAAAAGTGCTGGACAATAGCGTTTGACCTGACGGGAATTGAAAGATGAATAACAACGACTGGCAAGAACGAAAAAACCGGGTGTTCGCGCGGGGCATGGGCAACATGTTGCCGGTGTATATCGAAAAAGCGCGCAATGCCGAGTTGTGGGATGCCGAGGGTAATCGTTACCTGGATTTCGGTGCAGGTATCGCCGTGGTCAATACCGGTCACAGCCACCCGGCGATCGTCTCCGCCGTCAGCGCTCAGGTGGAAGCCTTCAGCCATACCTGCGTCATGGTCACGCCCTATTCGAGCGCAGTGGAACTGGCAGAGAAACTGACGGAGATCGTGCCGATCGATGATGCCAGGGCGATCTTCGTGTCGACCGGGGCCGAGGCGGTGGAAAATGCCGTCAAGATTGCCCGTGCGTCAACCGGACGGCCCGGTGTTATCGCTTTCAGCGGCGGATTCCATGGAAGAACCAACCTCTGTATGGGGCTTACCGGTAAGGTCGTGCCCTACAAGAAGGGGTTCGGTCCTTTTACTCCTGAAATCTACCATGCGCCCTTTCCTGCGGAGTACCTCGGTGTCAGCGCAGACGCATCCCTGGAAGCGCTTGACCAGCTGTTCAAGAATGACATTCAGCCGGACCGTGTTGCGGCCATTATTATCGAGCCTGTGCAGGGCGAGGGTGGTTTCTATCCGGTTCCGGACGGATTCCTACGGAGTTTACGTGAAATCTGCGATAAGCAAGGTATTTTATTGATAATAGATGAAATTCAAACAGGGTTTGCGAGAACAGGTCGGATGTTTGCAACCGAGTATGCGGGTATAGAACCGGACATCATGACCCTGGCCAAGGGGATAGCAGGCGGTTACCCGCTAGCGGCTGTTGTGGGTAAAGCCGGTGTCATGAATGCGCCGGAGCCTGGTGGGCTGGGTGGGACTTATGCCGCATCACCGCTGGGTTGTGCTGCCGGCCTTGCCGTGCTGGAGGTCATTGAAAAAGAAGCGCTTTGCGAACGCGCCATCGAAACGGGTAACCGTCTGAAAGCCGCCATGCTGCGGTTGCAGGCAGATTTTCCGGAGGTCATCGGGGATGTCAGGGGCCTCGGCGCGATGGTGGCCATGGAGTTGATAATGCAAGGCGACTTCAACCGGCCTGATACGGAACTCACGAAGGCCCTGGTCTCAAAGGCGGCCGAAATGGGCCTGATCCTGCTGTCCTGCGGTGTACGGGGTAACGTGATTCGCATCCTCGTGCCGCTGACCATCAAGTCAAAGCACGTGGATGAGGGCCTGGAGATCCTGAAAGCGGCTTTCACGGCTTGCCTGGGAGCCGATTGAGATGTGGATTGTCTACACGCTGGTTATCATTGCTGTTGCAGTCTGGCTGGCCGGCATCTGGATCAGGCGAGGTGAAGACCTTGCACCTTTTGATCAGACAATTGATGCCGGCGCCATAGAACGATTCTCCAGGCCGGATGGCCCCAGTGAGGGACACCAGTCGCTTGTGAGCGAATTCCTGGCAATGGGAAAACAGGTCAAGGGGATGTCTCGCAAGGAGCTGTTGCTGTTTTCCCGTAACTTCATGGAAAACATGCCTAACGGAAAAGAATTTGCAGCCAGGTTCAAACCGGTAGAGATTGATGGCCTGCCGGCTGAGTGGGTGCTGGCGCCGGGCATTGATCCATCGCGTCGCGTGCTCTACCTGCATGGCGGCGGATTTATCGCCGGCAGCCCGAACAGCCACCGGAGCGCCACCAGCCGGTTTTCAGAGGTGGCCAATGCCGCCGTGCTTGCGATCGACTATCGCCTGATGCCTGAAAACAGGCGCACGGACGGGGTCGAGGACTGCCGGTCGGCCTACCGCTGGATCCTGGAAAATGGTCCTGAGGGACCGTCACAGCCATCCCGGCTGTTCGTGGGGGGGGATTCCGCGGGCGGCAACCTTACGCTGATGATGGCTGCGTGGGTACGTGATCAAAAACTACGGGCGCCAGATGCGGTCGTGGCCTTGTCTCCTCTCAGTGATTCGACTTAGTCCTCACCGAGCATCCGGAACAACCTGGGGACGGATTATATGCTGGCGCCGATGTTCGGCAGGTTGCTGAAAATCCCAACATGGATTCTGTCCTGGATTTTCGTGCTTGAAAACAGGTGCCGCCAGGCGAACCCGCTGGTCTCGCCGATTTTTGGAGATTTATCCGGTCTGCCACCCATGCTCATCCAGGTCAGTGAAGCCGAGATGTTGCTGGATGACGCCAGACGCTACGTCAACAAGGCCCGAAAAGCCGGTTCGCCTGTCCGGCTGCAATCCTGGGCAGGATTGCTGCACGTGTGGCAGTTGTTCTATCCCGAGGTGCCCGAAGCGCGCGAAGCCTGGGAAAAAATCGGCGAATTTATCGAGCAGGTTGAAAACAGTCCGGCCCGAGGCGGCAATCACCAGCGTGAGGGGCGTTTGTAATCGATGTCATCACCCAATTGCCGGCGCACCGCGATGCGCTGGTTTTTCCCCGTCAGAATACGGATCTGGTAAGCAGTTTCCCTGGCGAGCGCCCTGCCTGAGCCGTTTTTCCAGCTTTTCCTGCACAGGCGTTTGACTGCCGCGACAGCATCTGGTGATCGTTCGGCCAATTGTCTCGCCGCGACCGTTGCAGTCTCCACAGGAGCCTCTGTAGCTGCGGTCGCGAGCCCCAGTTCGAGGGCCCGGGTTCCGTTGAATTCCTGTGCGGACATCGCAAGCAGCATGGCGTGGTCCCTGGGCAGCAATTCCCGCAGCGCCAGCGTGCCACCCATGTCGGGAATCAGCCCCCACCTGCCTTCCATGATGGAAAGTGACGCTTGTGGCTCGACGTAACGGAAATCCGCCCCCAGGGCTATCTGCAGGCCTCCTCCCCAGCAGCGGCCATGAATGGCGGCGAACACCGGTAAGGACATGCGGCGCCAGCCAACGCTGACCTGCTGCGCGAGGTTTGCCTGCCAGGGCAGCCATTTCCACAATAATCTGAGCATGCCCGAGCGGTTTTTCATGATCGATTTGATATCGAGGCCCGTGCAGAAATCCACGCCTGACCCCGATAAGACGACGGCGCGAAGCGTCTTTTCCCTCGCCAGTTGTTTTTGCACCGCGACGATGGCGTGGAACATTTCCAGGTCCAGGGCATTGTGTTTTTCAGGGCGGTTCAACTCCACCAGTGCGACCTGGTTCTCAAGCCTCAATGAAACCCGGTTTTCCTTTTGCATTTTTTCTCGATTCCTGACCCTTGCTGGCCTTAAAATAACATTTTTCACCCCTTTGGAAATGAGGAACACCATTGCCTCCTGACGCCAGCCTGAAGATTTTCCTTGTCTGTGCTGAATTGACCCCTTTAGCCAAGACCGGCGGTCTTGCCGATGTGTCCGCGGCCCTGTCTGATTATTTCTTATCGGCGGGTCAGGATATCCGGGTGCTCATGCCATTTTACGCCACACTCGACGACTCCGAACTCAAGATCGAAAAGGTGCCGGGGCTGGAAAACCTGGAGATAACCCTGGGTGAAAGATCGTTCAGTTACGGTATTGTAAAGGCGGTTTCAAAAGGAGCCGGCCCCGATATTTACCTGTTGGATTGCCCGGAATTGTTCGGCGGGGAAGAAATCTATTCGGGGCCCGACGAACACCTCCGCTTCATCCTGTTGTCACGTGCGGGCCTGGAGTTTTGCCAGCAGATCAATTTTGCACCGGATATTGTCCATTGCCACGACTGGCATACCGCACTGGTCCCCATTTACCTGAAGACGATTTACGGCTGGGATCAATTGTTCAGCGGGACCAAGTCAGTGCTGACCATCCACAATATCGGTTACCAGGGCGTCTTCGGTGCGGGCATACTCGGTGATATGGGCCTGGCTGATTCGGCCGGCATGCTGGATGCGGATGATCTTGCCGGTGACCGGGTCAATTTCATGAAAACAGGGGTTATGCATGCAGACCTTCTCACCACGGTCAGTCCAACCTATGCGAAGGAGATTCTCGAGCCGGAATACGGTATGGGGCTCGAACAGGCGTTGCGGGCTCGCGGTGGGTCTGTAGCGGGCATCCTTAACGGCGTGGACTACGACGAGTGGGATCCTGAGACAGACACACTGATACCGTTCAATTACTCGGCGAAGAAACTCGAGGGCAAGGAACAGAACAAGAAAGCCCTGCTGAAAGAGCTGGATATGGAGTACCGGTTTGACCAGCCCCTTATCGGGATGGTAACCCGGCTGACCTATCAAAAAGGCATCGAGCTGGTGCAGCAGGTCATCCCGGAGTTATTGGCCAAGCGTGACTTTTCCCTGGTGGTCCTGGGTAGTGGTGAACACGATCACGAGCAGTTCTTTCATTGGCTGCAGGCGAAATTTCCGGGGCGCGTTTATTTTTACCAGGGTTTCAACAATCAGCTCGCCCACCGGATCGAGGCCGGCAGTGACCTGTTCCTGATGCCTTCCCGCTATGAGCCCTGTGGCCTCAACCAGATGTACAGCCTGAAGTACGGCACCGTTCCGGTGGTGCGCGCGACAGGCGGGCTGGCCGATTCGGTTCAGCATTTCGATCCCGGAAGCGGACGCGGAACCGGGGTTGTGTTCCACGATTTTGACGCCAATGGCCTGAAATGGGCTGTGAATACAGCGCTTGACCTGTACCGCAACAAGCACGGCTGGAAACAGGTGACCTTCAACGGAATGGCCAAGGACTATTCCTGGGACGAACAGGGAAAGATCTACCTGGAACGGTTTCGCAAGCTCATGAGTTCCTGATGATCAAAGCATATGCGGACAAACCAGCACGACCCCTTCGGCCGTGACTGTAAAGCGTTTCGCGTCTTCCGCGTGATCTTCACCGATCACTGTGCCATCGGGAATGTCGCAGCGCTTGTCGATGATTGCGCGCGTAATGCGGCAGTGCCGGCCGATATGGGCCTGCGGCAGCACAACGGCCTGGATCACTTCGCTTCCTTCATCCACGGTTACGCTGGAGAAAAGCAGGGATTGGCGCACGTACGCGCCTGATACGATGCATCCTCCTGAGACCATGGAGTTGGTGGCCATGCCGACCCGTCCTGAATCGTCCAGCACGAACTTGGCCGGCGGCAACTGCTCCTGGTAAGTCCAGATCGGCCATTCATCGTCGTACAGGTTCAGTTCCGGGTGGATGTAGATCAGTTCCAGGTTGGCGCGGAAATAGGCGTCAACCGTCCCCACGTCTCGCCAGTAACTCTGCGCCCGGGTTTTCACGTCATGGAAAGGGTAGGCATACACCCGGCATTTTTCGATGCACCTGGGAATGATGTTCTTGCCGAAATCGTGCTCCGATTCCGGGTCGATCGCATCTTCCTCGAGAACCTCCAGCAGAAATTCGCGGTTGAAAACATAGATACCCATCGAGGCCATGGCGGCGTCGGGGTTCCCTGGAACAGGGGTTGGATTGACGGGTTTTTCCGCAAATTCGGTGATCTTGTTGTCCTCGTCGATGGTCATGACGCCGAAACCGGTTGCTTCGTGCAATGGCACCTGGATAACGCCCACGGTGATGTCTGCGTTATTCTCCGTGTGCTGGGCGATCATCGGACCATAGTCCATCTTGTAGATATGGTCGCCCGCAAGGATCAGGACGTGGTCGGGGGCATGTTCACGGACAAGGTCCAGGTTCTGGAAGATAGAATCCGCGGTTCCTTTGTACCAGCTCGTATCCACCTGCTGCTGCGCCGGCACGATCTGGATGAATTCACCAAATTCACCTCTCAGGTAGCCCCAGCCACGATGAATGTGTTGAATCAGCGAGTGGGCCTTGTACTGGCTCAAGATAAAAATCTGGCGGATACCCGAATTGACACAGTTGGACAGCGGAAAATCTATGATGCGGAACTTGCCGCCAAACGGGGTGGCCGGCTTCGCCCGGATGGCCGTGAGGTCCTCCAGCCTGGATCCGCGCCCGCCGGCCATGATCATGGCCATCGTACTGCGCGTGAGCGCGCTGACAAAACGTCCGGATTTTTTCGGATGCATGATTCTTCCCATTCCTGTCTGTGCTACATTCATGATACGTATTTGGACGTGACAATACAGTGAAAAAAGACAAAAAATCCGATATCAAGTCAACAACACCGGAATTTACCGTGGAAGCCGATTCCGACCCGGTCCGTCACCTGGCGGAAGGCAGGCATGGTGACCCGTTTTCCATCCTGGGTAGGCACGAGTGGAAACAACAGGAAGTGTTCCGTTGTTTCCTGCCCCGTACGACCCGTGCATGGTTGGGGAACAAAGCACGTCCCATGCAGCGTTTGCCGGGAACCGACCTGTTTGAATGCCTGGCGCCGGCTGGAGAAGTCGCGGCTCACTACCATGTGATCCGCGAAGTGGAAGGGGGCGGTGAACTGGAATTTACAGATCCCTACAGTTTCTGGCCACAGCTTGATTCCGGGGAAATGGATGCATTTCACCAGGGCCACCACCGTTATGCACAGCACATGCTCGGAGCGTGCCCCCACCGCGTCGATTCAGTGGACGGAACATTGTTTTCCGTGTGGGCGCCGAACGCGGGCAGGGTCAGCGTGATCGGCGATTTCAATGACTGGGACGGGCGCTGCCATCCAATGCGGCTACACCGCAGCCAGGGAATCTGGGAATTGTTCATCCCCGGCATCAGTCACGGTCATTACCGCTTCGAAATCAGGAATGCGCAAACCGGAGACCTGATCATCAAAACCGACCCGTTCGCCCGCGCCTGCGAGTTCAGGCCGGGAACCGCAAGCCTGGTTACCGGCGAGCCACAACATCAGTGGGGTGACCAGGAGTGGGAGCAGGCGAAAAGCGCCGGCGGCTGGCATGCCAGGCCGATGTCCGTGTACGAAGTCCACCTCGGTTCCTGGCGGCGCAATGAGGACGGAAGTTTCATGGGCTACCGGAGGGCTGCCGAAGAACTGTGTTCCTACGTCAAGCACCTTGGGTTTACACACATCGAACTGATGCCCATCATGGAACATCCGCTGGATGAATCCTGGGGCTACCAGACCACCGGGTATTTCGCCCCGACCAGCCGGTTTGGATCACCCGACGACTTCCGGGCATTCGTAGACCATTTCCACCAGAACGGCATCGGGGTCCTGCTGGACTGGGTACCCGCGCATTTCCCCCGCGATGACCACGCGCTGGCGGCTTTTGACGGCCAGGCGCTGTATGAATACCACGAACCGATCAAGGCAGGTCATCCGGACTGGGGGACCCTGGTGTTCAATTACGAACGCAACGAGGTCCGCAGTTTCCTGATTTCCAATGCCATCTATTGGATGAAGGAATTTCACCTCGACGGCCTGCGGGTCGATGCCGTGGCTTCGATGCTGTACCTGAATTTCTCCCGTGAGGAAGGGCAGTGGCTGCCAAACCGATATGGCGGCAACACCAACCTCGAGGCAGTCGATTTCATCCGGCAGCTGAATGAAGCCGTGGGCCACGAATGCCCCGGTTGCGTGATGATCGCGGAAGAGTCTACTGCCTGGCCGGGGGTTACCCGGGACACCACGGCGGGCGGGCTCGGTTTTGGCCTGAAATGGAACATGGGCTGGATGCACGACACACTGGATTACTTCGAGAAAGAACCGGTGCACCGGAAGTTTCACCAGGAAATGCTGACGTTCGGGCCGTTATACGCGTTCCACGAGAATTTCATGCTGCCCCTGTCGCACGACGAGGTGGTGCACCTTAAAAACTCCCTGTTCGGGAAAATGCCGGGCGACGACTGGCAGCGGTTTGCCAACCTGCGTTTGTTATATACCTACCAGTGGGCCTACCCGGGTAAACAGTTGCTGTTCATGGGCGGAGAATTCGCCCAGATGGAGGAATGGAATTCAGGTACCGCGCTGTCATGGGAACGCAGCAATGAAACCCTGCCATCAGGCGTGCACGCCATGTTACGGGACCTGAATCTCCTGCAGCATGAACACCCCGCGCTTTCTGAATGGGATCACGATGCACGCGGGTTCGAGTGGCTCAGTGGCGACGATAAGGACCAGTCGGTCATATCCTTTCTCCGCCGAAGCCATAATGAAGCGCTGGTAATCGTGCTGAATTTCACGCCCGTTGCCCGGGACGGATACCGCATTCCGATAGCGTCGCCAGGTGTGTATCACGAGGTATTCAACTCCGACTCGCAGAACTATGGCGGATCCGGTGTGGAAAATCGCGGCGATCTGCACAGCGAACACGTTCCCTTCCACGGCAGGGAACACAGTCTGCAATTTACCCTGCCGCCTTTGGGCGGCGTGATTCTGCGGTTTCAGTCCTGAAAGTGCAGCGCAGGCGTTGAGTGCCAGATTTCACGGTCGTAAGAGCGGATCGTACGGTCGGATGAGAAGAATCCGACGTTCGCCGTGTTCATGACTGCTGAACGGAACCAGCGTTTCTTGTCGCGGTAGGCTGCGCCCACGTCCCGCTGCCTGGCCAGGTAATCACCAAAGTCGGCAGCGATCATGAAATAGTCGCTGTTGTACAGGCTGTCCAGCAGCGGCTTGTAGCGATTCTTGTCATCCGGTGAAAAAACGCCGTTGGCGATATCTATCAATGCCGCTTCCAGCCTGGGGCTTTCCTCGATGATATGCATCGGCTGGTAGCCTTCCGCGCGGCGCTGCTTCACCTGGTCGGCGGTGAGGCCAAAGATGAAGATATTCTCCTCGCCAACGTTTTGCATGATTTCGACATTGGCGCCATCCAGCGTGCCGATGGTCAGGGCGCCGTTCAGCGCCAGTTTCATATTGCCGGTGCCGGAAGCCTCCATTCCCGCGGTGGAAATCTGTTCGGACAAATCCGCCCCCGGGATGATGATTTCGGCCCGGGTCACGTTGTAATCAGGGACGTAAATGACCTTGAGGCGGTCTCCCACCACCGGGTCGTTATTGACCTTTCTCGCGATATCGTTGATCAGCTTGATGATCAGCTTGGCCGTGTAGTAGCTCGGGGCGGCCTTACCGCTGAACACTTTCACCAGTGGCAGCCAGTCCGCGTCGGGCTTGGCGAGTATGGCCTGGTAGCGTGCAACTATCTGTAAGGCATTCAGCAGTTGGCGTTTGTACTCGTGAATCCGCTTGATCTGAACGTCGAACATCGCATCCGTGTTGACGGTCATGCCGGTCAGGAGCTTGATCCTGCCGGCCAGTCTTTCCTTGTTTTTCTTCTTGGCCCCGGCAAAAGCTTCGAGAAACGAACTGTCGTCGGCGAAGGCGTTCAACAGGCCCAGTTGTTCGAGGTCGCCGATCCAGTCCTCGCCGATCGCCTGGGTGATCAGGCCGGTTAACTCGGGATTGCAGTTGTAAAGCCAGCGGCGGGGTGTGATGCCGTTGGTCATGTTGACGATCCGGTCGGGATAGACCCGGTTGAGGTCGTGGAACACCGTCTGGGTCATCAGGTCGGTGTGCAGCGCAGAGACCCCGTTGACCTTGTGGCTGCCGATGAAGGCCAGGTTGCCCATCCGGACGGAGCCGCCATTGCCGTCGTGATAGTCGATGGCGCAGATCGCTTCAGGTTTGACCCCGGTGTCGCTGGTGTTGATTTCCTGGATGCAGAACTTGTCGATGCGTTCAATGATCTGCAGGTGGCGTGGTAACACGGAGCGGAACATGTCGAGAGGCCAGCGTTCCAGGGCTTCCGGCAGGAGAGTATGGTTGGTGTAAGAAATACAGCCACGGGTAAGGTTGAACGCCTCCTTCATTCTGAAACCATGCAGGTCTACCAGCAGCCGCATCATTTCCGGTACGGCAATGGCCGGATGGGTGTCGTTCAGCTGG
>JARFQZ010000084.1 GCA_029287515.1 Lysobacterales bacterium | reverse complement strand
GGTCTCTGTTCAGCTACTTCGAGGAACTGGACAGAGGTGAAATACGACTCGGAATTGCCGGTAAAATATATTCACCTCATGATGCGAGGAAGTGCCTGGAAGACGGTGCCGATTTCATCCTGCTGGGGCGAGCGGCGATCCTGCATCATGATTTCCCTTTGCAGATGTTTGCCAACCCCGATTTTAAGCCAGTGAAACTCCCGGTGAGCCGGGAATACCTGCACTCGCAGGGGCTGAGTGAAGCTTTCGTGCACTACATGACCCGCTGGACCGGATTCGTAGCGGACGAGCAATAGGTTTATCGGCTATAAAGCCAGCTCGACGATCATGTCGATCAACTCTTCCCTGCTAATCACGTTATCGTGATTGGTATCGAAGTGGTTGAAGATGTCGCTGCTGAAACTCATTCCCTTCTGATGCAACAGGCTTTCGGCGAGGGCAATGAACTCGCGCCTGGAAATGACGCCGTCCTTGTTCTCGTCAAAAATATCGAATAATTCGCCGACCATCTGTTCAATATTCATGGTCCAAGTGTACCGCAGCCTTCATTGGGATTTGTAGCCTGCGATTGGATTACTCACTTCATCACGTTTTAACGCCTGGAGTTGTATGCGGTACACAAATACTGCTTGTCCGTATCGGGCCACGTCCATACGAGGACTCTCCAGGGTTTCCCACCGTCTTTGCTCTGAAGTTCCTGCGCACTAAAGCGGACGGGCCCTTTATTAGTATCAAGCGTGACGAGTCCATTCTGATCAGCTGTTGCATTCTCTATTTTAAGCTTGCTGCATTCGTTCAACCGGGAGCCAACCTGCTTGTATTCACAGCGTTCAACCCTTGTTGGCGCCACAGTGATTTCATGGCTTACCGGATTGCCTATGACCGGCTCGTCGACTTCTGAACAGTGGAATTCGCTTTTCCTGTCGATTTTGAAGGGAGAACTCGTGTTGGCACTGACGTTGGCGCACAATACCGCAGGAAGGACAAAGCAAAACATCACCATCAAAAACCGCACTTCCGAACCTGTACCAAATCTACTCATTTGTTTCATCCTACCGGGCTCCGCATCCATTGCCCCGAAGATCAATTCTCCGAGTGCATTTGATAATTCAGACTGTTAGACGTCATTGAGGCAGGGAACGTTACAAGTTCAAACGTTTTCGTGCGCCGGAGTCGACGAACCGACCTGGAGATGAGAGAAGGCGAACGTGAAAAGGGGCCGGATACTATTTCCACGATGAGAAAAAGTATCCGGCCCCGATTAGCCCTTTTTGTCAGCTCCCTAGTTGAGGTAGAAGTTGATCTTGCCGTAGTAATACCGTCCCGGAATCGGATACAGGGTGCCGTCGAAACTGTTCAGATCGCAGGAGAAGCAGATCGGAACGTCTTCATCGAACAGGTTGTCGATACCGAAGGTGAAGGCCCACTGACCCTGGCTCTTCGTTTCCGGGCTCCAGGTGATCTGGAAATCGGTCCACAGGGAGCTGTCGATCTTATTGCCCAACGCCCCGTTACTGCAGAAATCATCCTGTAGTCCGAAATCGGCCACCAGGCCCACGCACTGCTCTTCCATGCTGTCGATGTAGCGGAAGGCCAGGCGGGCGGACCAGGTATTGTAGAACCAATCCAGGTTCAGCGTGGATTTCCACTCGGGGAAACCGCGTTCCGGAGAACCCAGTTCGGTGCCCTCGCGGTCGATGTCGATGAAACCCTCCGCGCTCTGCACCGTCTCGGTGTATTCAAGCAGGTAGGTGTTCAGCCACTGCAGCCTGAACTGGCCGTAGTTGCTCTCCGCCGTCGTGAACTCGAATTTCCAGTCGATACCGGAAGTCTCGATGCCGCCGATGTTCTGCAGGACGCCGTCGATACGCGTGATCGTTCCGTTTTCCGTGCGGGTCACGTTGTCGCAGTAAAACGGGTCCAGCGTAAGGACGCAGGCGTCCAGCACATCCTGCGCATCCGGCGGCTGGATGGCGTCATCGATATCGATGTTGTAGTAATTAATTTCCAGCAACATGCCGTCGATGCTCTGCCAGCCCTCGGTGAAGGGCACGTTCCAGGTGAAACCCGCCGTCCAGGTATCGGAGGTCTCCGGAACCAGGTCCGGATTGCCACCGGTGGTTACGCTGGTCTGCGGATTTGGCGTTTCAAAGCCGGGTGGTACGCCCAGTGCCGCGCAATTGTCCACCAGCGCCGGTGAGGCATTGGAACAGGGGTCGCTGACGCTGGCGTCGAAGCGTGAACCCGTGTTGAACAACTCACCGATATTCGGCGCGCGGAACCCCTGTGCGTAGTTGACCCTGAGCGTCAGGTTGTTGGTCGGGGCCCAGTTGGCGCCCGCGCTGAACACCGTGTCGCTGTCGAACAAGTCGTAGTTCGAATAGCGGGCGGCGGCGTTGATATCGAAGCGCCTGAAGTCCTCACCGGCCCAGATCGGTACGATGATTTCACCGTAGAACTCGTTCACGTCGAATCCGCCCGCGGTCGGATTGGCGGGCACACCCGCAGTCTCGTTACGGGATACGACGGAATCGGGAATGAACTCGCCATTTTCCTCGCGGTACTCGTAACCGACCGCCCAGCCGATGGGCCCGGCCTCGAAGCCGTCGAAATCACCCGTGAAATTCAGTGTAACGTCCTTGAGTTCCTGGCTCGACTGGTCCTTTTGCGTAAAGGTCACGTAATCCAGCATTGCCTGGGTCATTGCGCCCGGCCCGATCCAGTTCAGCGGTGTGCAACCTGGAGTCAGGTCACAGATTTCGGTCGGACCCAGCGCTGTGGCTATGTTACGTGCGTTGAAGGCGCCTTGCTTGACCTGGTCTGCGTTGTTTTCCGAGTAGATGCCCGTCAGGTCCCAGTAAATTTCCCGGTCTCCCGCCATGAAGCTTCCATCTACGGTTCCGGCAATCAGGTAGGTGTTCACCTTTTGGTCGAAAATCCGGGGGCCTGCTTCAATCGGTCTGCGACCAGTGAAAATGATGTTATCCGGACCAAGGTCTACTCCGAAGGGGTTGTAGGGATGGTCTGCCGGCCAGAAGATATTTTCCAGCCAGGGTCCACCACCGCCATCGGGTCCAAAAAACAGGGGTTCTGGCGCGGCCTGGCTGGTGGATTCACGGTTGTTGTAGCTGGCAGTCAGCCGAAACCGCGTATTCTCGGTTATGTCGTATTCGGCTTTCGCGAAAATGCTGATCCGGCGATTTGGCGTCAACAGGTAGTTGTAGGGCTGCCAGTTGAAGCGATCTGCCAGTTCGAAGGGTTTAAAATCATCGCAACCCGCACCACCGCCGCCGGTCCAGCAATTGGGGTCATAGTTTGGGTTAATCGTGTAGGACGTAATACTGAGGGTTTCATCGATGCGTGGGTCCGTGAAAATCACCCGGCCTTCAGGCGTGCCGGAACTCAGACCCCAGGGGAATCCGGCGATCGCGTACTCTGAAATGGCCCGGTCGCCCGCGAAGACCTCTTTCTGCTTGGTCCAACTCACGTTGATCAGAGCTCGTGACCTTTCGCCCTCCGCACCCCAGCGGACATCGGCTTCGGCCTGTTCGCCATCACCCTCGTCGAAGCCGCCGTAATACGCTGTTGCCTTCAGGCCATCGTAGTCGTCGACGGTGATGATGTTCACCACGCCGGCGATTGCGTCGGAACCGTAAACCGAGGATGCGCCGTCCATCGAGATTTCAATAGACTTGACCGCATTGTTGGGAATCGTGTGGATGTCCACCGCACCCGATACGCCCGATGCGGATGATCCGCGGATCCAGCGGTGGCCGTCGACCAGCACCAGGGTTCGCTTCGAACCCAGATTGCGCAGATCTATTTCGGCTGCGCCCGCCCCGATGCCCGCGCCGTCAGGCGGAAAGCCCAGGTTGCCGGACGAGTTGTTCAGACGGTTGATGGACGACCCCGTAATGGGCAGGCGTTGCAGGAAGTCTGCCGATGACAGCGAACTGGTCATGTCCATGTCCCGCTCGTCATAGAACTGGACCGGGGTTCGCACTTCCAGCGGATTTTGCCGGATGCGCGAACCCGTGACGACCACTTCTTCCAGGGCTCCCGCTTCTTCGTCAGTAGCGTCCTGCCCGGTCTGGGCCCAGGCGGGAAGACTTACAAGAGAAACCGCTGTAAAAAAAGCTATCAGGAACATATCTCTTCGAATACTCATGTGCCTTTCTCCTTTTTCGGGTTTTCCCCTTATGAAATAGAATATAGGACAAATCTCTTTCGATTCACAGGAAAAAAGCCTCGAGGGTCTACAGGACCTGTTGAGGCATCGATCTGGACGGATGACCACTCACTACTCTGCTACCGAATTGCATCGGCTTTTATATGCGTGAATTTCGGTCTCTGAGCGGAATAGGGTATAACCATGTGGCCGGAATACACCCTTTGGGAATTCTGGCAATATAGCTATTGAATAGCCCATTGTCTGGAATAGACCGCATGAGAACAATTAGCCTGATTATGCTGCTTTTGCTGATGATAAGCAGCGTTGTACCCGCGCAGGATCAAGAGGATCTAGAGGCAATTCAAACGCTCTTTGCCGCATCGGTCAATGAGCAGTGGAAAGGCCCTTACGGCTGCTACGCCAAGCAAACCACCGAGGGCAGGTTTTGCAGGACCGGGGGTGGATTTCCCGGCGAAAAAGGCGAAACCCTGTTTTTTTCAGCCTTTCGCGACGAAGGCGCCCAAAAACTGGCAGACCGCGATTTCTATATTGCCAATGTGTTTGCCACCAACTATCACTATTTGTACGCGAAAAACGTGGTTGGCGACGCCAGCAGCACCGCTTTTGATATCGACCACGAAAAATTCATGGCCAGCGACCAGGCCATGGAGGACGTGCTGAATGTGTTCAGGCACACCATCCTGGAACGCTTTTACAATCTCAAGTATCCCGATACCAAGATGGCTAAAACCTTTTATGCTCGGGGCACCGCGAGTTCCGAGTATGAAGTTTTATATCTGAACCATCTCGCTGAGTACGCAGCGAAACACACGCGCAAACGCAATGAGTATCTGGCTCTATACCAGGTTCTGAGCCGGTATGACCTTAACTCCACCTCTGGCGTGTCGCTTAACACGCTGAGGAACGAGGTCGATGCTATTTCGCAGAGTATCGAGCCGGAATACAGAAACGAATTTTCCCTCATCCGCAATGGAATCCACAACTCTCTTTCGCGGGAGACCGTCACGATCCTCGAGGCCTTTTACGAAAAATATGAAGGTTCTGATTCGAACAAGAACGATATGGAACAGCTGCTGAAATCGCTTAACAGCTATTTTTCAGTCAATGCCGATTTCCTGAAGAAAACAGCGAGCAAGCTTGAACCCGGACTGGATGAACAGCAACTGGCAACGATCGCAGCGCTGAAAAACTCGCACAACGGCATCCGCGAACTCGAAGCGCTTTCGGAAATTGGCGCTGAACTCATGAAACACATGCTCAAAGCGGATTCCTTCCCGCTGGAAACGATCCGTTTCATCATACAGCTCAACCGGTATTTGCAGATTGATGTACTCAATAGCGGGATTGACGAAAATTCTTCGAACGCCGAGATTCAATCGCGCATGTTCATTGCCATCAACTCGGCATTTTCTTCCGGGTTGATTACGAAAAAACAACGTAAAAAGCTGCTTACCGATATCAGCGATTTCAATGCTTCTGTCGAAGGCCGGGATCCTGATCGCTTGCTGGAAATAGCCAATTTCGTGTCAGTTGCCGTGTTTTATGCGACTGAAAACATCGAGAACATGTATGGCGACGCACTGGTAGCCTGGAAAAGTATAGACCCCGTCGCGGGCGGGGTGATTGACGACACGCTGAAAGCATCTTTGCTGATTGACCTCGCCAGGCTGACCAACGACATCAAGCTGGCCGCTGATGGCGCCGCCAAAAAGCGCGTGATGTGGGATGGCGTTGCTTACGGCTACCTGGTTTACATCACGAAAGACGACATGCTGAGAACCACGGACGCCTATTCCTCGCTCAACCCGGAGAGTATCCCGGTGTTTCAGTCACTGCCGCTTGACCTGACCGTGGTGGCGGGGGTAATTTCCGAACAGGGGCAGACCGACCTCGACCACATAAACCTCAAATCCAAGCAACGAAATACGCCGAACCTGGTGTTTCCCAATATCATGTCTTCGGAATATGCGGAGCTGGTTCACGGCAACGCGCTGGTCAAGATGAGCTTGAAAGGCGATGAAGTCAGCATCGAAGTGGTCGACAGGGCCGAGGCCGAAATCCACTGGCAGTCATCCCGGCCACCTGCAATCGGTGATCTCCCCCCGGTTCGACTGGATGTGAAAAAAGTGCTGGACCACAGCGAGATCGGCGCGAAAGACGCCAACCTGGTGGGCGCCAAGGCTGCGAACTATGCTGAAATTTATAACCTCCTGAAAGACAAGGCTGACTATCCAATCGTCCGGCCGGGTTTCGCCATCCCTTTTGCTTACTATTCTGAGCACATCAGGGAAACAGGGATCGACTTATTGATCAAGGAAACGATCGAAAAGATTCGTGAAAAGAACGACCCGGTCGAAACAGAAAAACTGCTCGCAGCGCTTCGGGACAAACTCCTGCTAACGCCTGTCGACCCTGAACTGGTCGCGGATGTAAATGCCAAAATCGATGCCCGCTATCCAACCGAGAGCATACGCTTTAGAAGCTCGACCAATTCTGAAGACCTGGCCAATTTCAGTGGTGCGGGGCTGTACACTTCAACCTCGTTCGATCCCGACAAGAAGCGCAGCAGCATCGAGGATGCGGTCAGAACCGTATGGGCTTCCGTCTGGAACCGCAGAGCATTCGACGAGCGCGAGTTTTACGGCATCAATCACGAAACGGTTTACGCCGCAATTCAATTGAACCCGGGGTTTCCAAGCGAAGAAGGCAACGGCGTGGCCATCTCCAGAAATATCACCGTCGTGAAAAGCCAATCAGGGTTGTCTACAGGGGTCTACTTCAATAACCAAAGGGGCGAATACAGTGTGACCAACCCTTCACCTGGGGTCGTGGCGGAAGAAATGATCGTGTTTTTCGATCCTGCGACCCGGTATGACCTCAGCACAGAGTACACCGAGCTTGTCTATATAAAACGGTCATCCGAAACGAAGGTCGACAGGGACCTCGGGATCAGGGAACCCGTGTTCCTGGACAGCGAGCTCAACACGATGGTGAACGTGATACGGACCCTGCATGACCATTTCAAACAACTCGATGACCCCCAGGATAAGAACGCCCTGTTCGCTATTGATGTGGAATACAAGGTAGACGATCTGGGTACGGGTGAGCGGAGGGTATATTTCAAGCAGGC
>JARFQZ010000374.1 GCA_029287515.1 Lysobacterales bacterium | reverse complement strand
TGGCGCTCCACCAGGTCCAGTCCCAGGTGAGCGCGTCGATGCTGTTCAGCAAAATTTCAACCAGCACGCAAAAGGCCGAACCGGCCAGTGCGATAAACCACCGGTTGGGTATGCCCAGGATTTTTGTACGCGGGTCAGGCAGCAGCATCTTTGACCAGGCAATGCCGGCAATGGCAAACATGAACATAATCTCGATGTTCAGTCCAATCAGAATCAGGTAGGCGGTATCACCGGGGGTGGCCCATAGCGGGGCCCGGCCATTGAGGTGAAAAAACACGGAATTGAGGATTTCGTTGATCGAGTCCGCCCCCCAGAACGCCAGTCCGGCATACACGGCGTTCCAGCACTTGTTGTGCATCTCAATGGCGTAGATGTAAGTCACGATGGCCAGCAACGGAATGACATACCACTGAAACTGGCTGGTATCGCGAAGCAATTCCTGCGCCTGCAGCGCGAAGTCGGTAGGCATTTCGTGATTATAGCCCAGCGGGGCAAGCAGAAACCGTTGCGTTTTCAAGTTTACGTTAACGTAAACGTAAGCTATACTGAGCGAACTTTTACGGGGACTGATCGAATGGCCAATACATACAGCATCAGCGACCTTGCCGGTGAGTTCGACGTGACCACACGGACGATCCGCTTTTACGAAGAAAAAGGATTACTGAATCCGCGGCGCGAAGGAACCCGCAGGATTTACAGCCCGGCAGACCGCACCAAGCTCAGGTTGATTCTACGCGGCAAGCGCCTGGGCCTGAGCCTCGACCAAAGCGCCGAAATCATCCTGATGTACGGCTCCCCGGGCAGTAACCGGAAGCAACTGGAAAAGCTGATCGCGACATTCCAGGAAAAGCGGGTCGAGTTACAGCGTCAGAAAGCCGACCTGAACGACATGCTGAGAGAACTGGCGCAGGCCGAAGATAAATGCAGGCTTGCGCTGGCGGAATGCCTTAACGGAGAAGACGTTATATGAATACCCATTTCCCTTCGCTGGATTTCGATCTGGGTGAAGAAATTGAAATGCTGCGCGAGGCAGTGTACCAATTCGCCCGTTCCGAGATTGCACCACTTGCTGCGCAGATCGACCGGGACAACCTCTTTCCCCATGACCTGTGGCGCAAGCTCGGTGATATGGGTCTGCTCGGGATCACGGTGGAAGAAGAGTACGGCGGCACCGGGTTGGGCTATCTGGCGCATTGCGTGGCCATGGAGGAAATCAGCCGGGCGTCCGGTTCGGTCGGTCTGTCCTATGGCGCGCATTCGAACCTGTGTGTGAACCAGATCCGCAAGAATGGAAGCGAAAATCAAAAACACAAATACCTTCCCAGGCTGTGCACGGGAGAGCACGTGGGCGCGCTGGCGATGTCGGAGGCGAATTCAGGCTCGGACGTGGTCAGCATGGGTCTGCGGGCAGACCGTGACGGCGATCATTACGTGCTCAACGGCAGCAAAATGTGGATCACCAACGGACCGGAGGCGAACGTATTCGTTGTTTATGCCAAGACTGATGTCGCAGCCCATTCCCGTGGAATCACCGCGTTTATCGTCGAGCGCGATGCACCCGGTTTTTCGAGGGGCGAGAAACTCGATAAGCTGGGCATGAGGGGCTCGAACACCTGTGAACTGATCTTCGAAGACTGCCGGGTGCCTGCGGAAAATATCCTGGGCCGGGAAAACGGCGGTGTCCGGGTCCTCATGTCAGGCCTGGACTACGAGCGCGCTGTATTGGCGGCCGGGCCGGTGGGCATCATGCAGAATTGCCTGGACGTGGTGGAGCCTTACCTTCATGAACGCAAGCAATTCGGGCGCAGTATCGGAGAATTCCAGCTGATGCAGGGCAAAGTGGCCGATATGTACATCACCTTGAGCGCCTCGCGTGCTTACGTCTATGCCGTGGCTGCAAACTGTGACCGGGGCATGGAGAAACGCAAGGATGCGGCCGGAGCGATTCTGTTCACTTCCGAACGGGCAACCCGGATGGCGCTGGAAGCCATTCAATGCCTGGGTGGAAACGGGTACATCAACGACTATCCAGCCGGCCGATTATTGCGAGACGCCAAGCTGTACGAAATCGGCGCCGGAACATCAGAAATTCGCCGCATGCTGATCGGTCGCGAGCTTTTCGCGGAAACGGCGCCCCAATAGCGACTCGCGGAGACTGGAAATGAGCATCATAGAGACCCGGATCAACACCCGTTCCGAGGAATACCAGGTCAATGCCGGTCACATGCAGGGACTGGTCGAAGATCTCGCGGCACAGGTTGCGAAGATCCGGCAGGGCGGCGGGGAAAAATACCAGCAGCGCCATGAGTCCAGGGGCAAGCTGCTGGTGCGTGATCGCATCGATGCCCTGATCGACCCGGGTTCGCCTTTCCTGGAATTGTCCCAGCTGGCTGCATTCGGCGTTTACGATGAGCCCGTGGCTGCCGCCGGGATCATTACCGGGATCGGGAGAGTGGCCGGCCGTGAATGCATGATCGTGGCCAACGATGCGACGGTCAAAGGCGGAACGTACTATCCGCTGACGGTTAAGAAACACCTTCGCGCCCAGGCCATCGCGGAGCAAAACCACCTTCCGTGCCTGTACCTGGTGGACTCCGGCGGTGCATACCTGCCGCTGCAGGATGAAGTGTTTCCTGACAGGGACCATTTTGGCCGGATATTTTACAACCAGGCCAACATGTCGGCCCAGAACATCCCGCAGATCGCGATCGTGATGGGTTCTTGCACGGCGGGCGGCGCTTATGTGCCCGCCATGGCGGATGAATCGATCATCGTCAAGGAGCAGGGCACGATTTTTCTCGGCGGGCCGCCATTGGTCCGGGCGGCGACCGGCGAAATCGTCTCCGCTGAAGAACTCGGCGGAGCAGACGTGCATACGCGCGAGTCAGGAGTGGCGGATCACTATGCCCAGAACGATCACCATGCGCTGAAACTGGCGCGCAGGGCGGTCAGCCGGCTCAACCGCGTCAAGCACATCGGGCTTGATATCAGCGAGGCCAGGGACCCGCTGTATGACCCGCAGGAAATTCATGGCATCGTTTCAAGCGATGCGAGGAGACCCTTCGATGTCAGGGAAATCATCGCGCGAATTGTCGACGGCTCGGTTTTCGATGAATTCAAGGCGCGGTTTGGAACAACTCTTATCTGCGGTTTTGCCCGGATCTTCGGATACCCGGTTGGCCTGGTGGCCAACAATGGCATCCTGTTCGGCGAGTCAGCCCAGAAAGGTGCGCACTTTATCGAGCTGTGCGGCCAGCGAAAGATCCCGCTGGTTTTTTTGCAGAACATCACGGGGTTCATGGTGGGCAAGCAGTATGAGTCCGAAGGTATCGCCAAGCATGGGGCAAAGATGGTAACCGCGGTCTCATCTGTACAGGTGCCGAAATTTACCGTGATCATCGGCAATTCATACGGCGCCGGTAATTACGGAATGTGCGGGCGCGCCTATGAGCCACGGTTCCTGTTTACCTGGCCCAATGCAAGGATATCGGTGATGGGCGGGGAACAGGCGGCCGGCGTGCTGGCCCAGGTCAAGCGCGACCAGATTGAAAGGGCCGGTGATACCTGGTCCGAGCAACAGGAAGCTGAGTTCAAGCAACCCATTCTGGACCGCTACGAGGAGCAGGGGCATCCGTACTATGCGTCGGCGCGGCTGTGGGACGACGGGGTGATCGACCCGGCTCAGACCAGGCAGGTGCTGGGGCTGGCCATTTCGGCGTCATTGAACCGGCCGGTCGATGAAACACGTTTTGGCGTGTTCCGGATGTAGGGGAGGGTCTAACGGTGTTCAGCAAAATTCTGGTGGCAAACCGCGGTGAAATCGCCTGTCGCGTGATCCGGACTGCAAGGCGCATGGGAATCGCAACGGTGGCGGTGTATTCGGACGCTGACCGCGATGCGCTGCACGTTTCAATGGCAGACGAAGCCGTGCACATAGGGCCGGCCCCGCCTCGCGACTCTTACCTGAGAATTGATCGCATACTCGATGCCTGCCGTGCCACACAGGCCGAGGCCGTGCATCCTGGTTATGGCTTTTTGTCCGAAAATGCAGCGTTCGCCCGGGCCTGTGCTGACAATGGAATCACGTTTATTGGTCCCCCCGCGCCGGCGATTGAATCGATGGGTTCAAAGTCTGCCGCCAAGAGCATCATGGAAGACGCGGGCGTGCCCCTGGTGCCGGGTTTTCACGAGTCAGGGCCGTCTGATGAACAACTTGCCGCCGCCGCCGGCGAAATCGGTTATCCGGTCCTGCTCAAGGCTGTGGCCGGAGGTGGTGGAAAAGGGATGCGGGTGGTGAGCGATGCAGGGGGATTTGACGCAGCGCTGGCCGCTGCAAAACGCGAGGCGGCTTCAAGTTTCGGCAATGACGAAATGCTGGTCGAGAAATACCTGCAGGCGCCGCGCCACGTTGAAGTGCAGGTTTTCTGTGATCAATCCGGTGGGGCGGTCTACCTGTTCGAGAGGGACTGTTCCGTTCAGCGACGTCACCAGAAAGTAATCGAAGAAGCACCGGCGCCCGGTGTCAGCCCCAAATTGCGTGAAAACATGGGAGAAACGGCGCTGCGTGCAGCCCGTGCAATCGCTTATGAAGGTGCGGGAACCGTGGAGTTTCTGCTCGACCGGGACGGGTCGTTTTATTTCATGGAAATGAACACCCGCTTACAGGTCGAACACCCTGTAACCGAGATGATCACCGGGCAGGACCTGGTCGAGTGGCAGATCAGGGTAGCTGCCGGCGAGCCCCTGCCCCTGGGCCAGGACGGGCTTCGTATTCAGGGCCATGCGTTCGAGGCGCGCATCTATGCCGAGGACCCCGATAATGATTTCCTGCCTTCCACCGGCACCCTCGGTTATCTGCAGCCTCCCGAAGAAAGCACCCATGTCAGGGTGGACACCGGGGTATTGCAGGGAGATGAAGTCAGTGTGTATTACGACCCCATGATCGCGAAGCTGGTGGTATGGGATGAAAGCCGTGACAGAGCCCTGGCGCGACTGGCGAGGGCCCTGATGGACTACCGTGTAAGCGGTGTCAGAAGCAATATTTCTTTTCTTTATAATCTCGCACTGAGCCGGCCTTTCAAAAATGCCGAGCTGGATACGTGTTTCATTGAAAATCACCATGACCTGTTGTTCCACTCGAGCGGCAGCGACCGGGTACAGGATTTGCCATTGGCTTCGCTCTATTTGCTGCTGCGGATGGAAGCGGTCGCCCGCAGCCGTGCAGGCGTCAACGATCCGTGGTCGCCCTGGAATTCATCGGGCGCCTGGCGTCTCAATCAGCCGTTCATCCATTCCGGTGCGATCGTTCTGAATGGAACGGAATAC
>JARFQZ010000253.1 GCA_029287515.1 Lysobacterales bacterium | reverse complement strand
CGTGGAAGACGAATTCCTGCTTGTCGTCAACGCCAGTAACCGGGAAAAGGACTGGGCCCACCTGGAAGCACTGAGACAGGCGTTTCCAAAGACGGAAATGGTGGACCGGACGCTCGAAATCGCCATGCTCAGCCTGCAGGGCCCCCGGGCCAAGCGCATCATGAAGAACATCGTTTCCGGTGATCTGCCGGAACCGATGCGGAACGAACTCAGCATCGTGCACATCGGCGAAGCGCGCGTGCTGGTGGCCCGCACCGGTTATACCGGAGAGCCGATCTGCTTCGAGTTGTTCATCGAACGGGACGACGCGGTGGCAATCTGGAATCTGCTGGTCGAAAAAGGCGCGCTACCGGTTGGCCTGGGCGCACGGGATTCGCTGCGCCTGGAGGCCGGCCTGCCGTTGTACGGCCATGAACTGGGGCTGGACCCGGAAGGCAATGAAATCCCCGCGTTCGCCTCCGACCTGTCACGGTTTGCAGTGAGTTTCTCTGATCTCAAGGGCGACTTTATCGGCCGCGAAGCGCTGCAAGCACAGTTTCGTGCATTGAAAGATATTCTGGATCTTCGGTTTACCGACATCTCGGCACTGCCCCAACGCGTTCTACTACTGGAGCTGGCCGGCCGCGGCATTGCCCGCCCGGGTGACGAGGTGTTCCAGGGCGACAAGCACGTCGGTTACATCACCAGCGGCACGATGGTGCCTTTCTGGGACACCGAGGGCGAAGGGGTCGAGCGCCAGTTTTCCGATGACAGCGTCAAGCGCGCCATCGCCATGGCGCTGGTTTCCAGTGAGCTCTGGGAAGGTGACGAGGTCGAGGTGGAAATCCGGGGCAGGAAAACACCGGCGCTGATCGTACCGTACTTTCTGCGCGGCGAGGCGCCGCCCTATGCGCACTCCATTGTTCACCTCGAGCCAAAGGCCGAGGAGACGTCTCCCAGGCTGCATGCCCGGCAACAGGCGGGCGACCTGCTGGACAGCGCCATCGCCAACACGCACTGGCGCCAGCACGAGTGCGTTAACCTGATCCCGTCGGAGATGACGATGTCACCGATGACCCGACTGCTGTCCATCATGGACCCGGTGGGGCGCTATGCGGAACACAAGCAGGTCAAGGCGCTGGAAGAAGCCAATGTTTTCTACTACCAGGGAACCGACTTTATCTGGGAAGTCGAAGAACTGCTGATCAGGGAATTGAAACATTATCTCGAGTGCCCCTCGGTGGAGCCCCGCCTCATTTCCGGCCAGATGGCCAACATGACCGTTTACAGCGCCATGGTCGACTATATCAACCGCGCCGACCGCAAGAGCGAGCAAAGGCGCATGCGCAAGGTCATGAACAACCACATCATCAAGGGCGGGCACCTGAGCTCACAACCCATGGGCGCGCTCAAGGATTACGTTGCACGAGATCCCCGGACCGAAAAAGCCGCGGTGGTAAATTTTCCGGTCATGCGGGATAACCCTTACAAGATAGACACCGACGCCACGCGCGAATTGATCGCGGAACACCGGCCTGAACTGATCATCCTGGGCAAAAGCATGGTGCTGCACCCCGAACCGGTGGCGGAGATGCGCGCCGCTATCGATGAGCTGGGCCTGGATTGCTTCCTGATGTACGACATGGCCCACGTCCTGGGGCTGATCGGACCGCATTTCCAGCACCCGTTCAAAGAAGGGGCGGACATCGTGACCGGTTCTACCCACAAGACATTTTTCGGCACGCAGCGCGGCGTGGTTTCATCGCGCTTCGATGAAGGTCACCCGCGCTATCCCTTCTGGGAGGCTGTTGACCGTCGCGCCTTCCCGGGCGCGGTCAGCAACCATCACCTGGGCACCTTGCTCGGCCTGCTGATGGCGACCTATGAAATGAACGAGTTCAAAGACGAGTACCAGGAACGCGTGATTACCAACGCCAAGGCGTTTGCCACGGCGCTTGCTGACCTCGGACTGAACGTTTCCGGCGATCCCTCGGTTTCCTACACCGAAACGCACCAGGTGCTGCTCGATGTGGGCTACACCAGGGGGCCTGAAGTGGCCCGCAGGCTGGAAGACAACAACATCCTGGTGAACTACCAGGCCTCGCCCGAGGAAGAAGGCTTCACGGCTTCAGGTTCGCTGCGCATGGGCGTTTCCGAAATGACCCGCTTTGGCATGCAGCCGGAAGATTTCGCCGAGCTGGCGGAGCTGATCCGCGACGTGATCGCGGATGACGCGACGGTGCAGCCCCGCGTAGCGCAGTTCAGGGAACGTTTCCTGGAGATGCAATTCTGCTTCAGCGAAAGCGAATTCGAGGCGCAGATGGCCCGGCTCCACGAACTGGTATAAGCAGGTCTGCAGAACCTGATTCCAGCATATGTCAAATCATTGGCCCGTAATGACAAGCGGGCCAGACCCCTTATCTCCTATGATCCAGGCTGAGTTTTCACCAGCATCAAAGGAGAGTTTTTTATGAGGAAGTCGTCTGACAGGTTAGTGAACAGGGTTTGTGTGGCCATCATCGCGATCGGCGCCTGGGGCCTGGTCAATCCGCTGTCCGCGGACGTTAATGCCTACGAGCGCGAAATTCACCTGAAAGGCACTTCCAATACCCGCGATATCGGTGGGTACGTGACCGGCGACCTGGGCGTGCTGCGCCAGGGGCAGATCATTCGTTCCGAGAACCTGTCGCGGCTGACCGCTGACGATTTTCAGAAACTCGAAGAGATCGGCGTGAAAACGGTCATCGACCTGCGCACCAACAAGGAACATGCGAAAGAGCCTACCGTCTGGCAGGGTGACAATCCCCCGCAGTTTTTTCACTTCCCGGTGGGTGACTCCAATAACGACTGGTTTAATGCCCAGCGCAAGATGTTCAAGCGCAACCGGTTCACCGAGCAGCAGGCCCTGGACCACATGGTCGAAGGCTACCGGGTGATTGCTGAAGAGGAGATCGACAGCTACCAGAAAGTGATGGACGTGGTACTCGATGAATCCAACTGGCCGGTCCTGATCCACTGTAACGCGGGTAAAGACCGCGCGGGCATCGCCACCACGCTGATCCTGGAAGCCCTGGGCGTGGACCGCGAAACCATCATGGATGAATTTCTGCTGACCAACGAAATGGCAAGAACCGACGCCAAAGCCGCGTTCATGGCAAGGGAAAGCAAAAAGCTGAGTGCTTCGAAAAGGTCCTCCAGAAGCCCGTCAGCAAGCGCCTGGTCACCCATCGTGGGCGTGCGGCCGGAGATGCTGGAAGCTTACTACGCGACGGTGGAAGAGAAATATGGATCCATGGACGCCTTTCTGGCCGAACTGGGTGTTGATCATGACGAGCGCAGCCAGTTGATGGCATCACTGACCACGGATCAGCCGGATTGGGTCATGGGCGAATGATCGCCCATACCCGCTCAAAGCGTTAGCGGCACACCGGAACTGACAAAGGCACGGAAGCCGCTTTCATCCTTCGAGGCCGTATCGATCCGTTTGACGGCCTCTTCCAGGTCTTCCGCACCGGTAGCGATGGACAGCCGGATAAAATGCTGGCCCTCGCTGTCGAGCGCGCCAAATGAACGCCGGTCCATGGTAGCCACGTGGTACCTGTGCAGCAGGAACAGCTGGAACAGCGTGGCCGGGCTCGAGTCTATTCGGGTCACATCGGGGAGCGATTCGTATGCTTCCAGCACACCGAGTTTATCCATCACGCCGGCAATGTTCGGGAACACGTAAAAAGCACCCTTCGGAAGCTGGCAATTTACGCCTTCGATTCCATTGAGCTGGGCAACGACCTGGTCGCGGCGACGCTGAAAAGCATCGCCCATCTGGCGGATTGCCACATCGCTTTCGGGCGATTCCAGCGCGACCTGTGTGCCCACCTGGTTGTAGGGCGGGATGCTGGCGAAGTAGTTGATGTTCAGGTTACGGTGCACCTTGGCCTCGCGTACCGATGGATAAACCGCCCAGCCGACGCGGCCACCCGTCCATGAATAGGTTTTCGAAACCGCCGAGGCAATGATCGTGCGATCTTCCATGCCCGGGACGGATGCAATAGAAAAGTGGTCCTCACCGTCGAAAACGATCGCCTCGTAGGCCTCGTCGGAATAGACACGGACGTGCGGGGGTGTTTTTTCCAGGATCAGCTCCGCCAGCGCTTCGATCTGCTGCCTGCTGGCGACGCCGCCGGTGGGATTGGACGGGAAGTTGAGGTAAATCAACCGGGTGCTGTTTGAAATCAGCGGTTCCAGCTCTTCGGTCGTCAGCGAAAACCCATGGTCTTCACGCAGGTGGATCGGCACCGGTTTGGCGCCCACGTAAGGGATATAGGATTCATACAGCGGGTAGCCCGGTGTCGGGTAGATGATTTCGTCACCCTGTTCGCAATAAGCCTGTTGCGCGAACCCGATCGACGGCCTGGCGCCGGGAAATACCACGACCCTTTCCGGATCGATTTCATCCAGGCCCCTGTCCGCGGCGATTTTTCGCGCTAGCGCAGCACGCAGTTCGGGCGTTCCCTGGGGATCGCAATAGGTGGTCTGGCCGTCCCTGATGGCCCCGATAACCGCATCGGCAATATGTTGCGGCAGGGGGAAATCAGGCTGCCCCAGGTTACATCGGATGACTCTTTCCCGGTCGGCCTTTTCTACCTCTACGATACGGGAGCCGAATCCGAATGCCGCCTCGGTGCCCATTAGTTTCACGCGGTTGGCAAACAATGCTTTACGGGTAACGGGAATGCTGTGGTTGTCGTTCATTCGGCCAGACCTCGATCTAAACAAACGCTATTGATGCGAGAATTCTACTGCTGTACAGGATCGGCTCACATGATCTGCGTTAACCAGTTTGCTGGTAGACTATCGGCGGTCTGTAACAATCGAGCGAAACATGATTACTGCAGGATCGGCGCTTGATCGCCTGAAGGCCGGCAACCGGCGATTTGTCGATGGAAATCTGAACAGCGAAAGCCTGGCCAGCCCCGCCCGGCGCAACACCCTGGCCGGTGCACAAAAACCGTTTGCGATTATCCTGGGCTGTTCGGACTCACGGGTCCCGGGCGAGCTGATTTTTGACCAGGGCCTGGGCGATTTGTTCGTGATCCGGGTGGCAGGAAATATCGTCGCTCCTTCCCAGATAGGCAGCGTTGAATATGCAGCTGAGAAATTCGGCTGCCAGCTGGTCGTGGTGCTGGGGCACTCCAAATGCGGCGCCGTGAGCGCCACCCTCGAGCAACTGCAGCATCCTGAGGAGACCCGCTCAAAGAACCTTCGGTCCATCGTGGACCGGATCAGCCCGTCGGTTGGAGGCTTGCTGGAATCGGACCTGAAAGACACCCCTGGTGCGCTGCTCGAGGCAGCAGTGCAGGCCAACATCCGTGCTGCCGTCGTACAATTACGCCAGGGATCAGACATTCTGAAGCAACTGGTGGATAGCCGGGAGCTGCTGATCGTCGGCGCTGAATATTCCCTGGAGACGGGGGTGGTGGAGTTTTTCAGTCCCTCATCGTAGGTGGGCGGAATACCTCTGACGGCTCCTCCGCAAACTTCTTGTCGAACACGCTGTTTATTTCGTTGACAAGCAGCAGCAGCGGGATCACGTGGGGGCCTATGATGGGTTTTCCCGTAGTGAGCAGCGCTACAGAAATGCCCCTTTCCGGATCGGCCCAGGTTAAATTATTCGACAGGCCCAGGTGACCAAAAGCGTTCGGGTTGTTTCTGCCAAACACACCGAGAAGGGGGCTCCCCAGCATGAATCCCAGGCCGTAACGCACCGGAACCCCGAACGTGAGGTCCAATTCCCAGTAGGTTTGCTCGGCGGTGGCGTGTCGCACGGTGCGGGGTTCGAACACCTGTTCCCCCCGCCATTCGCCGCTTCTTAGCAGGCAATCATAAAACCGGTTGATTTCATCCGCCGTGGTGCAGACATTGGCCGCCGGGATGATGCTGCCCAGGAACAGCGGGTGATTGGACAGCCGCACTACCTCCTGCAAGTCGAATCCCAGCGCGCGCTTTAACAACTGCTTCAGGGGCGGAGGAACGGGAAAGCCGGTCAGGGCGTTCTCAGCGACCAGGTCAACCTGGTCGGCCGCAACGCCGCAACCCAGCCATTGCAGTCCCAGAGGGTCGCTGATTTTCTCTCTCATCAGCACCCGCATGTTCCTGCCGGCGGCCCGTTTAACCACCTCGGCCAGGATATAGCCCCCCGTGACGGCGTGGTAGGCAAGGGCGCGTCCGGGCCGGGAAGCCAGTTTCGCCGCGCACAGGTATTCCATGACCTTTTCGGACTCGCTCAGGGTGTCAATGTCCAGCGCCTCGGCCGGCAGATTGGGGACGCCGGCGCGGTGAGCCAGCACATGGCGCAGGGTAATGCGGTGTTTTCCACCGCCGGAAAACTCCGGGATGTAATCACACACCCGGTCATCGAGCCGAAGCACATTCTCCTCGTCCAGCTTGTGGATCACCATGGCGGAGACGGCCTTGGCTGACGAAAACAGGTTAATCGGTGTGTCCAGTGTCAGCGGGGATTTCGGGCTGTCAGGCGGGTCGTCCGGTGCATTGCCGTAAGCGTGGCCAATGCCGCGGTTCAGAACCCGGCGGCCGTTGTGCCGAATGCACAGCTGGATTGCCGGGTGCGCACCGGACCGGTACAGTTTCTCGACCTGGCCCCAGATTCTCTCCAGTGATTGCGGTCCGATTTCCGGAATTCCGGTGGATGCTTCCTCGCCAAGGCAGGTGATTGGCGCCAGGTCACGCGGTACACGGCAGCGGGCATTGGGAATGGGCCAGCCTAAATACATGAACTCAGCCCAGGTAGTTTTTCAGGTACTCCAGTTCGTCCGTGGCCCCTTTGGTGGTCTGGCTCATGACGTACTTCTGAACCTGGCCCGATACGAACGGCACCTTGGCCCTGACCTTGTGTGACACGCTGTAGGTGCATCCTGAATCGTTGGGTGTCAATTCAAACGTGCCGGTTACGGTGACGGGCTGCTCCCTTACTTTCAGGGTCCACTCGCCAATCCAGCCATCTTTGTTAGGATGCCAGTTTTCCGTCAGGTCCATGACACTCACGGGGTCGAACAACTTGGCCAGCACGCCCGGTAACACGCGGCGAACTTCGCGCACGGCGGTTAAGGTGGTGTCCTTTTTGTCCGCCTTCACATCGTATTCGGCGCTGATTTCTCCCAGGGCGAGGTTCCGGTCCACCAGGAACTCGGGATCCGTCATGGCTTTGAAGACGGCCTTCGCGTCGTGCTCGAAATCAGTATGAATAGTCATTTTTAGCCGGTTTGCTTCCTTGATAAGTAATGCGAAATCAAGCCCCTGGTCGAACAGTCGTGTTCGCCCGGAGCGCCCTGTTCCAGTTCCGGCAGGATGGCTTTCGCCAATACCTTGCCTAGCTCGACTCCCCATTGATCATAGCTGTTTATATTCCATATTACGCCTTGTACAAAAATTTTGTGCTCGTAAAGTGCAATCAATGCACCCAGCGTCCGGGGTGTGAGCCGGTCAATCAGCAGGCTGTTGCTGGGTTTGTTGCCTTCAAATGACTTGTGGGGTTGTTCGGCGTCGCCTTCTGGCTGCCCGAAAGCCAGGGCTTCGGTCTGCGCAAAAAAATTGGCCATCAGCTTGGCGTGGTGGTCGCCCACCGGGTTCAGTGAATTGACGAAACCGATGAAGTCGCAGGGGATCAGCTTTGTGCCCTGGTGAATCAGTTGGTAAAAGGCGTGCTGTCCGTTGGTGCCGGGTTCACCCCATATGATCGGGCCGGTTTCGTAATCTACCCTATGGCCGTTCCGGTCCACTGTTTTGCCGTTACTTTCCATGTCACCCTGCTGGAAGTAAGCGGCGAAACGGCCCAGGTACTGGTCATAGGGCAGAAGAGCATGCGTCTGCGCGCCGAAAAAGTTGTTATACCAGATGCCCAGCAGCGCCAGGGTCAGCGGCAGGTTTTCCTCCGGTGGCGCCTGCAGGAAGTGCTGGTCCATCGCGTGGGCGCCTTCGAGCAGGGCTTCGAAGTTGTCAAAGCCGACCCGCAGAGCGATGGACGTACCGATCGCCGACCACAGCGAGTAACGCCCGCCCACGAAATCCCAGAAGCCGAACATGTTCGCGGTATCGATGCCGAATTCAGACACAGCTTCGGCATTGGTGGAAAGGGCCGCGAAATGTCGCGCAACCGCATCCGGGCCCAG
>JARFQZ010000247.1 GCA_029287515.1 Lysobacterales bacterium | reverse complement strand
GTAAACCACCAGTACAGTTTCCACGCCAACCCGTTTCATCACCTGGTACAACTGTTCGGAGCCCTGGATGGGCACGTTCCAGTCCTTGTTGCCGCCGTAAAACATCGTGGGCGTGGTCGCCTTGTGAATATGGTTGAACGGGGACAGGCTTTCCCACAACTCGCGGTTCTCCCACGGCAGACCCAGCTCCGTTTCGTACCACAGCCGGTAAATGTCGTGACCATAGCTGGCCAGGTAGTGCCCCGAACCGGCGCCGCTGACGGCGGCCTTGAAGCGATCGGTTTTGCCCAGCAGGTAATTGGTCAGGATGCCTCCATAGGAATAACCACCCATGCCCAGCCGATCAGGATCTGCATAGCCCAGTTCGATGGCCCGGTCCACGCCGGCCAGCACATCCTGGTAGTCCTTCTCTCCCCAGCCCTGGTACAGACCAAGCGTGAAATCCTGGCCGTAACCTGAGGAGCCCCTGGGGTTGGTCTTAATCACCACGTAGCCATTGGCGGCCAGCAACTGGGAATCAAAGGAAAAACCGACGTCGTACTGGCCGACCGGCCCACCGTGAATTTTCAGGATGGCGGGGTAGCGCTTGCCCTCGCGGTAATTCGGCGGTAGCGTGACAAAGCCCTCGATATCCCAGCCATCCGGCGCCTTGAATTGAATCTCTTTCGTCTCGCCCAGATTCAGTTGGTCGACCAGCGCCGTGTTGACGCCGGTAATTGCACTCGGCTCGCCGTTCTTCAGCACATGGAGCTCGCCCGGCTTCATCGATGTGCTGAATACCGCTGCCAGCTGATCATCGGCGCCCGGCGCGAAACTGCTGACCACGCGCTTGCCGTCCAGTACCCGCTCAAACGACGGGTCAGACCAGCCCAGCCGCGCGACATGCTCCTCGCCGCTGTCCTCCAGCCGGAAATAAACGTATTTGCCGTCGGCAGAAAATTCGGGTGACCAGGCATTCCGGTCCAGATCCAGGCTGAACCACTGGTGCTCCAGCTCATCGATATTGAGCCTGGCCAAGTGATTGACGGCATAGTTCGGCTCGATGTCGCCCCGGGCTGAAGTGAACAGCAGCCATTCGCCATCCGGGTGCCACAAGGGTGATGAATCGGCGCCCGGGTTGGTCGTCAGCCGGCGCGGGGTGGCGCCGGCCTTCGCATCCACCAGCCAGATATCGCTGTTGTAGGAATCGCCGGGGTTACGGAAACTGGTAAACGCCACCTGGCTGTCATCCGGCGACCACGCCGGGTCCGAATCGTCAAAATCGCCGGAGGTGATCTGCGTCAGTTCCTCGCTGGCAAGGTCGTAAATGTAGATGTGTGTGCGAAGGCGATCCAAGTAGGTACCGGCCGCGTCTTTCTTGAAATCCAGCCGGTCGATGACCCACGGGTTGCTGCCCTCGACCAGCGGCTCCGATGTGTCCTGGTCCTTCAGCACCAGCAGCAGCTTGCCCTGGTCGGACGAAAAATTGAGCTGGTCAACGCCCCGTTCCAGCTCCGTGACCCGCTGCGCCTCGCCCCCGGCAACCAGGTTCAATGACCACAGCTGGGTTTTCTCTTCACCGCGTGCGGACAGGAAGTACAGCTTTTTGCCGTCCTTGCTGAACACCGGGCTCCATGACGAAACCGCCGCCGCCGTCAGTGCAATGGGGGTCCCGCCCAGCGCAGGCTGCATCCAGATACGGGTCAGCGACTGGTTCTGCTCGTAATCCCCGGTTTCAACCGTGTAGGCCAGCCATAGGCCGTCCTCGCTGAACACCGGCGAGCCGACGGATTTGAATGTGGCGTAGTCATCGACGGTCAGCAAGCGCTGTTCCGGTACGCTGTCCTGGCCCGCTGAGTTCAGTGGCATCAAGAAGCACGCCACAACCAGTAAATTCTGAATGATTCGTAAGTTCAAACTCATCCTCTCCTGTTCTTTACTCAAGACAACGGACGTTCATTTACAATCGGGCCATCCATAACCCCATCGCCACGAAAGACCCGTGCACGGCATGCCACCCAGGCGGACTGCCTGGAACATACTTTCGGAAATCGTCGCATAAAGCATGTCAATCTCCTCATCACTGAAATGGTAGTCCGAACGAAGCACTTCCCTGCGTCCGGTTACCGTGCTCATGACACACGCACGGAGTTCTTCGTCCGCCTGCTCTCGCGCCGCGAACCCTTCCGCGGGAGTTAAGCCAGCACCACCACCGGCATGGTAGGCGCGATCATGCTCGACGCAGCAATTTTCCCACGGCGGCCGCGTGCCGTGCCTCTCCTTGAAGAACCCAGCCTGCTTTGAAAAGTAATCCCACCCGACCGACAAACCGCCGCTGCACCCATCGGTAGTGAACGCGGAGAGTTCGCTGTCCACCAAACCGATTCGATCCTGCAAGCGCTGGTGAAGCGTCAACTCCAGGTTGTTATTGGTGTCGTCAATCTCCGCATCGTTGGTTTCAGAGCGGAGGGCCGGAGCTTCAATTCCCAACCAGGGGGCCATGTGCAACAGAAGCCGCTCCGCGGTACTCAGCTCAGCCCGCGCCGCCAGCACCTCGCGTCCCAACCTGGGGTCGTCGGTAATGATCCCGTCCACACCCAACGACATAAGCTGCGACATCGACAATGCGTCGTTAACCGTCCAAACGAAGAGTTCCTTTTCGGCCGCGTGAGCCGTGCGAATACGTTCGGGACGGGCCAAGGCCATGTTGACGGCAAGGAAATCGGCGTCCAGCCTCGTCAGGTCACCGATGGCCTGGGCCGCGAGAAGCCCAATTCTCCAGTCAGGCCGTAATTCCCGTACTTTCTGAATACCCGCAAACTCCAACGACATGATCATCGTATCGTTCTGCATGCCGGCGGCTTCAACCAGGTCGATTACCCGCTGTTCAAGCTGTTGGTCGTGACCGTAGTACTTGAGCTCGATGATCAGCCGGGAACGGCCTTTTACATGGGCGAGCACCTCGGCCAGCCTCGGCACGCGTTCGCCCGAAAAATCGGGTGAAAACCAGCCACCCACATCGATCTCCGCCAGTTGCTCCATCCTCGCGTCCCAGACACGCAGGTCCTTGTTGGCAAGTTTCATGAAATCGCTGTCATGAATCACCACGACCTCTCCGTCCGCGGTCTCCTGCACATCGATTTCGATCCAGTCCGCACCATCCACCATCGCACGCCGAACCGCGGCCATGGTATTCTCCGGCGCCACGCTGGCCGCTCCGCGATGAGCGATGATCTGCACGTCGTCGTCGATTTGAATCTCTTGCAACAATCCGTAGCCGATGAAGGCGGCGCTTCCAACAGCGGCCACCAACCCGATCACAAACCGGTACCGGATCTTTTGCGCGAAGGCGGCCCCCGGTTGTTTTCCGGGCGGGAGTGTGAATACGCGGCAATCCGGCGACAGGCGGTATACCAAAGCGGCAAGCAACAGCGCGAGTCCACCAGCGATCAGTGCGGTGACTATGACGTTTGCTATCGTCCAGAATGCTGTCAGCAGGCCGAACAACGCGGCCAGCAAGGGCACCGAGTTGAGGAACAGTGGCACCAGCCAATGGGCCAGCAACTGCACACACCCCGTAACCAGAGCGCCGAGGAGAATGGCGCTGATAAGCCATGCAAGCAGCACACTCAGGATCATCCGGCGGTTGAAGTGGGTGAGTTTCTCGCTGGCCGCGAACGAATGCGCCGGCGCGGTGCCTGCAAACAAAACCAGCGGTAAAGCGAGTGACCAGCTAACCAGGCGGTAAATCACCAGTGCCGCCATCAACAGCGCGATGAACCCTATGGCAACTGCCGCCACCCAGAATTCCGCAGGTTGGACGGCAAGATAGTAGTTAACGTCGTGGTCGCTGATCAGGAAATAGGCTGCGCCGGCCGCGGCGGCCAGGAATGGCGCAACGGTGACCAGTAACTTGACCACCAGCCGCCCTGCGAAATTGAATATGGGCAAAACCCGCCGCAAGCTGAACAACAGCGAGGTTAAAACATCCGCACGTTTGCCACTGGCGTCCGCCAGGCCGATCACCATCAGCGATGCCAATTCGAACGCGCTGATGACAATGGTGATTGCGATGAACAGGATGAACGCAGCAGCACCAGCCGGTGACATGGCAAAATACAGCAGATCCATGTCAGCCAGGGCAGGTTTACCCGAAAATTTCAACAGCACCTGGCCCAGCACACCCAGTAACGGTGCAAACAGGATGACACCCAGCCCCGTATAGCAAAGATGAACAGCCAGGACTTTTAGCCAGCTTGCTTTTAAACGAAAAAAAGTGGCTCTGACCATTTCAGGCATCATTGCGGACAATCCGGATGCGATCTGCTCAAACGACTATTCTGACAGCGATTGCCTGATTTCCTGCTCCAGGTCCAGGGCCTTGTTCAATTCGAAATATTCCGGATCCGCGTCTTTCCAGATAGCCAGCGCGTAACTCACCGAGGCCTGCGCCAGTTGGGGCTGGCCCGAGGCGTGCTGGAAGCGGGCTTTGCTGACCCAGAGCAGCGGATGCGAAGGGTCCAGCCTGAAACCGTCCGCCAGCGCCTTCTCTGCCAGTTCCAGGTCACCACCAAGAACCAGTGAATGCGCCAGCTCCGCATTGAACGCGGGCAGCTCACGGTACAGATCGCTGCCACCGAGCACTGAGCTGTTAACACGATCCAGGGTGGCCTGGAATGCAGCGATCGAACCCGCGTAGTCACCCCTCTGCCTCATGATATACCCGTTGATCATGTCGACCAGGAAATACATGTCCTCGAGCTTGAATTCCTCGATGACCTCAGCGCCGCGCGATACGGCTTCTATGGCCGCGTCATAGTCCTCCCGGTGAATCAGGATATCCGCCTCGCTGAATGCGAGAAACTTATCCAGTGGCGGACCGACCTTACCCAATGACAGGGTCAGGATTTCCTGCGCTGTATCCGGGTCCCCCAACGCGTTGTAGGCACGGATCATCGGCTGATATATGGCCATCGTCACGGTCCAGGGCGACTGGAACTGTGACAGGTATTCCTCCTGTTGCCGCAGCTGGTCTATCCCCGCCCGTATCCTTCCCAGTCGGGCTTCCAGCTCAGCACCAACTTCCCGCACCCGCGCCTTCTGCGCCACTGACTCGGCCGCCGCCTCCGCCTGGCCCAGCAAGTCCCGGGCCTCGGTGACGTTGCCTTTTCGCAATTCGATATCCACCAGGCTCAGCAGGGGCTGCACGGGCTCATCCGCCAGCAGCGAGGCCTGCAAATAGTGCTCTGCCGCGGCGTCGAGGTCACCGCTGTCACGTAACAGGTCACCCAGGGTTTGTTGGGCTTCGAAATCCTCGGGTCTTTCTTCCTGGTATCTCCTGGCCCACCCGACCGCTGCATCCATGTTTCCGGTAGCGCGCTCCAGCATGGAGAGCTGCAGCAAGATTCCAACATTCAAGGCATCTTTTTCCAGCGCCAACTGGTATTGCTGCTTGGCCTCTTCAAGTTGGCCGGTCACCATCAAGATGCCGGCGAGCAGATTGTGCGATGACGCATCGTCATGCAGCCGGACCTGCATGCGCAGGAACGCAATGAGTTTGTCCTGCTGGCCTGATAAGCGGTACTGCAGGCGCTTGAGATTGGCCTGGTCCCTGGCGGGCAGGCGATAATCCAGTTTCTGCGCCTGCGTTATGGCCTCCTGCGCGGGGCGCAGATCACCCGATTCGACCAGGTTCACCGCCTTGGCGTACCAGGCCATGACAAACCCCGGGTCGGTCGCGATCGCCGCGTCATAAAACGCGTTGGAAGCCTCATAATCATTATCGAACAAGCGCGCATTCAGGCCGGAAATGAGGTTTTGCAACGCCTCGCCGGATTCTCCATAAGTCTCGGCCAGCGGCATGTCTTCCACTATGCGGGCGCTACTGGCGGGCACGTCCAGAGCGTCTCTCAGCTCAACGGACAGCTTGTCGACTGTGCCATACAGGTCCATGCCGGATTCCGTCATCTCTGCGACCAGCTCCATGGACTCCGAATCCCAGGCACGAATCGTGATCACGTATTCATCACCGACACGGTCAAAATCGCCTTCCACGAAATACTGGCGGTTGGCGTCATTGGCAATTTCACGCATCAGGGAGCGGGGCATCCCCAACCCGTCACTGAAACCCGCTTGCTTCATACGCATGTAGAAACCGTTGCCGAAATTGGCCCACGGCGAGGTCGCCAGCACGAATGGATTCTGCTGAAGGTCCTGCACCAGCAATTCCGTGACGCCGTATTGCAGCCAGTCGAGCTCGGAATCGCCGGATGTGTTTTCGAAAAAGAAAACCGCCATGCGCCGCCGGAAGGACTCGCTGGGAATTAAATGCGTTTCCTGCACGCCTTCCTCGTTGGCGATTGAAACCATGCTGGCGGTTGCGCCCAGGTCCTTGCCACCAAATACCGTCACCAGCAATCCGATGGTTGCAATGACATTGATCGGAACCCCTACTTTTTCAGCCGTGGTGACGCGGTCTTTACCGGGCTTGCCGTGGGTCCAGGACAGCAGGATGACGGCCGGGATCAGGGAATAAAGCCCCCAGAAGGCGGCATCCGTTATGTAAGGAGACCACAGGTACCGCTCGGCCAGGCGATCGAGAATCTCGATCAGCACCCAGCAACTGCCGACATACAGGCCGAGAGCAGCCAATATGCGCCGATTTTTAATTTCCTGGAAGATGTCGGTCATTGGTTGAGCATTCTAATCGCTAAGTGGGCTTCACTCTAGCAACGGAGACCCGGCCGGCACAGTGCCATTGGATGGTGGGGGAAAAAGGGGTCAAAAAAAAAAGGGGGTCAGGTTAACTTTTATAGCAGAGCTGCCGCTCTCGCGCGAAAAGTTAACCTGACCCCCTTTTTTTTTTGACCCCTTTTTTCAGTAGAATCACCCCATGCCTGATTCATTCGCACTGAAAACCTGGCGCCGCCTCAATGGCTCGGCCGCCGGACGCTACCTGTTTTCCCGCATTGTCTGCTTCAAAGCACCCTACTTCCGGTCCATTCGGCCGGTATTTGACGTACTGGAGCCGGGCCGCTCAGAGGCACATTTCAGCAAGCGGCGCAGGGTAACCAACCACATCGGCACCGTGCATGCCATCGCGATGGCCAACCTGTGCGAGCTGGTTGCCGGCACCATGACGGAGGTTTCATGTCCGAGAAGCATGCGTTGGATTCCCAAAAGCATGACCATCGATTACCTCGCCAAGGCCGGGACGGATGTGCGGGCGGAGGCCAAGCTGGCGCCAATCAGGGAAGGAGAGCCGCAGGACGCGGTAGTGAACGTGGATGTTTTCGATACCGCCGGCACCAAGGTGGTGCATGCGGATATCACGATGTATGTATCGCCGAAAAAATAAGGGGAATAAATAAAAAAGGGGTCAGGTTAACTTTTCTAGCAGAGCGGCCGCTCTCGCGCGAAAAGTTAACCTGACCCCTTTTTTATTTATTCCCCCCTTTTTTAAATCACGCGCAGATCGTTGATCAGGCCCAGTACTCTCCAGTCCTGGACCGGGAAACGGACGCTTCCTTCCTCTTCGCCATACTGTGAGACCAGGTCCCGGATCAGCTCGGCATTGAAATCGAAAATTCCGATGCCGTGCATCGCCCAGCCGCCAAAAAGCCGGCCGTCCACGCAGCCAAAACTGATGATCTGTATTTCATCGTGCCGCGGATCACGTGCGATACGCATGAACAGGCGGTTGACCTCGTCGAAGTCACCTTCGATCACCTGCAGGAAATGGGTTTCGGTGGCCAGCAAAACACCCGTGATGTTGGAATCCTTGTTGTAGGCTTCACTGCTCTCGATGATCTTATTTACCGAGCTCCAACCAATCTTGCTGTTGGAGCGACTCTTGTAAATCAGCCGGTACATGTTCTCCTCCCGATTCAACTCAATCATGTTCGCTTTTCCCGTTATTCCGGTCAACTTCCCGCCAGCGATACTCCGCGAGCAGTGGGCGGTGCCGGCCGGTTCGACCTGCCATGTCTTTTTCGAGTCCGTGACGTTCAAGAACTTCGGGCGGAAGCCTTTCCGTATCCAGGATAAGGCCAGAGTGCATCTCCAGCCCCGACGGCCCGTACAGCTGGTAGTCCAGCACATTGGAAGGAAACGGCATCCCGCGACCGTCCCAGGTCCATGTATTGACGCCATCCGGGTGGTAAAGCTCCGCGGGAATCAGGGCTGAATGCGGCGCGGGATAAGGCCCCGTGAGCAACGCCATGCCGAACGTGGACTCCACCAGGTTGAAGTCACCGGCGAACACGATTCCATCCACTTCAGTTCGCTCGAGGATCTGCGTGATCAGCCGGCGCATCTCGGCAGCTTCAATTCTGCGCCGCAGCTCTTCCCAGCTGTCCGGACCGTCACCACAGCACTGCATGTCGGTCACCAGGACCAGCATCCGCCGATCGCCGAAACGAAGCAC
>JARFQZ010000270.1 GCA_029287515.1 Lysobacterales bacterium | reverse complement strand
ATCCGTTACGTTTCGGTCCGCCGCGAAGGCAACGGCCTGGTGGCATTGCTACGCAGCACGGAAGACCGCTCCAGGGTGCTGGACATGGTCCGTCAGGACCAGAGCCTGCAAGGTCTGATCGTCGATGAAATGGAGACAGAGGAGTACTTCGGGATTTCCGCGACGGTGCAGGAGCAGGCATTGCTCGAATTGCAGCAGACCGCACTGCAGCAGAACATCAACACCCTGCGGAACCGTGTCAACGAAATCGGTGTCGCCGAGCCGGTCATCCAGCAACAGGGGGCCGACCGGGTCGTGGTACAGCTGCCGGGTGTTCAGGATACAGTGCAGGCAAAGAAGATTATCGGGGCTACCGCGACGCTTGAATACCGTGCCGTCGATGAGGCGAACGACGCTTTCACCGCTGCGCAAAGCGGCAGGATTCCGCCCGAGTCACGGTTGTACAACGACGAGACCGGAAACCCGGTGCTGTTGAAGAAACGCCTGATCGTTTCGGGAGACCAGTTGATCGGCGCCTCCAGTGGCTTCGACCAGCAAACCGGCCAGCCCCAGGTGAGCGTGACACTGGATGGTGTGGGCGCCAAGCGCATGCTCGATTTCACGCGGGAAAACGTCGGCAATCGCATGGCGGTTGTCTACATTGAACAGAAACCGGGCGGCCGCAAGACCGAAGAGGTCATCAGCGTGGCTGTCGTACGCGAGCCATTCGGCAAGCGCTTCCAGACCACCGGCCTGGACTCCATGTCGGAAGCCAGCCAATTGGCGTTGCTGCTGAGAGCGGGCGCACTGGCAGCACCGATGGAAATCGTTGAGGAACGTACGGTTGGCCCCAGCCTGGGTGCGGACAACGTCGAGCAGGGATTCAAATCCGTGATGATCGGTTTCCTGCTGGTGCTGGTTTTCATGGCGCTTTACTACCGGGTGTTCGGACTGGTCGCCGACATGGCGCTGTTCACGAACCTGGTGTTGCTGGTTTCGCTACTGTCCATGCTCGGAGCGACGCTGACCATGCCGGGTATTGCGGGTATCGTGCTGACGGTAGGTATGGCGGTCGATGCCAACGTTCTGATCTTCGAGCGTATCAGGGAGGAAATCCGCAACGGAAACACGCCGCAGGCGAGTATCCGGGCCGGCTATGACAAGGCATTTTCAACCATTGCCGACGCCAACATTACGACGCTCATTGCAGCATTCGTCTTGTTCCTGTTCGGCACCGGGCCTATCAAGGGCTTCGCCGTCACACTTTCGCTGGGTATCGTGACTTCGATGTTCACGGCGATCATGGGTACGCGCGCCATTATCAACCTGATTTATGGCGGCCAGAAACGTGTCCGCAAGCTGGCTATTTGAGGTGCTGTCATGAGATTTCTGGACAAGAAAACCAACTTTGACTTCATGGGCAAACGCAAGATCGCGTTTGTCCTCTCGGCGGTTCTGATTATTTTGAGCATCGCGGCACTGGTCACCAGGGACCTTAATTTCGGTCTCGATTTTACCGGCGGTACGTTGATCGAAGTCAGCTATCCGGCGGCTCCGGAAATTTCCGATGTCCGCTCCAACCTTTCGGATGCAGGCATGGATGACGCCGTGGTGCAGACTTTCGGCGCTGCCACTGAAATTGTCGTGCGAATTCCTCCGCGGGACGATGAAGCTGAAAGTGATGCGGAACTTTCGACAATCGTGCTGTCTGCTCTGCAGCAGGGTGTGGAAGGTGAAGTTGCCATGCGACGGGTCGAATTCGTTGGCCCGCAGGTCGGCGATGAACTGACGGAACAGGGCATCCTCGCGGTGGTTTACGCGCTGATCGGCATTTTTCTTTACGTGATGATCCGGTTCCAGTGGCGCTTCTCGGTGGGCGCCGTGGCGGCCCTGGTGCATGACATCATCATCACCATGGGTGTGTTGGCGGCGGTGCAGGTCGAGTTCGACCTGTCGGTCGTGGCGGCCCTGCTGGCGGTAATTGGTTACTCGCTTAACGATACGATCGTTTTGTTCGACCGTATCCGCGAGAATTTTCCGAAGCTGCGCAAGGCCAATTCGCTGGAAGTGGTCAATACGTCTGTCAACGAGACCCTGTCACGTACCTTGATGACGTCTGTTACCACCTTGCTGGTGTTGATCGCGCTGTTCATTTTCGGCGGCGAGATCATCAACGCCTTCGCGTTCACACTGATCGTGGGTGTGCTGGTGGGAACCTATTCGTCCATCTACGTGGCCAGCACGACCCTGCTCGAACTGGGCGTCAGCAAGTTCGACCTGCTGGCGGTGGAAAAAGAGGGCGCCGAACTCGATTCAATGCCCTGAGTATAGGGAGTCTCGTTTCCCTGCTCCCGACGCTAGGCCCACTTCGAGTGGATCACCTGCCTCAGCGGCGTCATCACCTTGAATGGCGCCGCGATAATCGAACCTGACTCTTCGACGGCGTCATTGCCGTCGAAGTCCATGACCACACCCCCGGCTTCCCGCACAATCAACGTACCCGCGGCAACGTCCCAGGGCTTGAGGGCGACTTCGAAATAGCCGTCCATCCGGCCCGCAGCGACCCAGGCGAGGTCCAGGCTGGCGGTGCCGGCGCGGCGGAAATCCTCTACCTTCGAGAACACGGCCTGGAACACTTTGGCGTAGGCCTGCAGGTGTTCCCGCTGCCTGAACGGGAAAGCGGTTGCCAGGACGGCTCCTTCCAGACCATTGCGGGCGGAAACACGAATCCGCTTGTTGTTCAGAAATGCGCCAGAACCTTTGCTGGCGGTGAAAATTTCATCACGTATGGGATCGTAAACGACCGCATGCTCGGTTCTGCCTTTGACCTGCTGTGCGATGGATACGGCAAAATGAGGAATGCCGTGCAGGTAGTTGCTGGTGCCATCCAGTGGATCGATGACCCAAACATGTTCGCTGTCGCCAGTCTCGCCTCCTTCCTCACAAAGAAAAGCGTGGTCAGGGTAATAGCGGCTGATTTCCCGTACAATTTCTGCTTCGCAGGCTTTGTCCACTTCACTGACATAGTCGTGGCGGGCGTTGCGTTCGACAGGGATGGCGTCCACGTGCTGCATCTGGCGGCGCATGATGTTGCCGGCAGCGTGGGCGGCTTCGATAGCCACATTGAGTACAGGATGCGTCATGTCAAATCGTCCGGAAAAGGCGGCACAGGATACCAGAAGCGA
>JARFQZ010000234.1 GCA_029287515.1 Lysobacterales bacterium | reverse complement strand
CGTGTGGGCGCGGCCTATGTTGTCGTCTCCTGGTTGATTCTGCAGGTGGTGGACGTGGTGGCTCCGATACTGGAGCTGCCGGACTGGGTTGCCAGGGTAGTGCTGTTGATCATCGTTATCGGTTTCATCCCTGCTCTGCTGTTTGCATGGGCTTTCGAACTGACACCCCAGGGTGTGAAAAGAGAACAGGATGTCGATCGGTCGGACTCGACAACCCGGAAAACCGGGCAGAAACTGAACCGGATCATCATTGGCGTGCTGGCCCTGATCATCCTGCTGATGGGCGCCGAACGGGCGGGGATGTTCCAGACCGGCAGCACGGAACCGCCCGCCGAGTTTGTAGAATCGACTCACCCGCCTGCAACTCCGGCCCCCGCGACCAGGCCCTTGCTCAACCCCGCGGATAAGTCCATCGCGGTCCTCCCTTTCACCAATCGAAGCCGGGGCTCGGAAAACACCCGTTTCTTCTCCGACGGCATCCATGACGACCTGCTGACGCAGTTGTCGAAGATCCATGAACTCAAGGTCATCTCCCGTACATCGGTCATGGCCTACCGCGATACGACCAAGAACATGCGCCAAATCGGCGAGGAATTGGGCGTAAGCAATCTGCTGGAAGGCGGCATACAGCAAGCCGGTGACCGGGTCCGGATCAACATGCAGCTGATCAATGCCAGGACCGACGAGCATCTCTGGGCTGAGACCTGGGACCGGACCGTGACCGCTGAAAACCTGTTCGAAATCCAGCGTGAAGTGGCCCGCGCCATCGCCGCTGCGCTTCAGACGACATTGACCGAGGAAGAAAACGAAGAACTCGGCAGACAACCGACCACCAATACCGAGGCCTACCAGGCCGTGCTCATGTCCCGACAGTTGGTTCGCAGGGACGGATTCAATGCGCTGACCAAGGCGGAGGAATATGCCCGGAAGGCCATTGCGCTCGACCCGGATTATGTCGATGCTTACACATCACTCTCGGTTGCATTGACGGCAGGTGTTTACCTGGGCATGTACGATGCCGGTGACATTGCCGCTGAAGCCAGGGCCGCCCTTGACCGGGCCTTTGAGATTGACGCATCACACGGTGGTGCCTGGTCATCGTTAGGCGTGCTGAAATCCCAACTTGGAGAACCGGGTTCTGACGAAGCCTTTGAAAAAGCCTTGCAACTGGAACCGGGCAACTCTGACACGATGACGGTTTATGCCAATGTACTGCAAAGAAACGGCAAGCCCGACCAGGCACTGCCCTTGTTGGAACAGGCGCGGGAACTCGACCCTCTTTCCCCTACCCTGTTGTTCGTGATCGGGCGAACCCTCGGCGCCCTGCAGGATTCCAAGGGGGCACTGGAAGCTTTTAAGCGCGTCAGGGAAATCGACCCGTCCAGCCCGCTTGGGTACGGCCCCGCCGGCGGCAGTTATTACGCCGTTGGCCAACTGGACCAGTCGGTTTTCTGGATACGCCGCGGCCTGGAGATTGACCCCGAGGACTATGAGCTGGCGGGTTGGATGGTCTTTCTTCTGGACACACTGGAAGACTTCACAGGGGCCCGCGAATGGTCTGACTGGCTGAACGACTGGGTCACCAACGAACCCCAGCCGATGGCCATGCAGGCCCATCACCATTACCTGGTGGGAAATTTCGGGATCGCGCTGCAGTACGCCAACCTCGCGCTGAACCTTGGCGTGCCCGACCGCTGGAATTCCGATGGCGTGTTCATGCGCATCAAGCGCGACGAGGCACTCGCAAACGGCGCACCTGCGGCGGGCATAGAAGTATTCAGAAAACATCATCCGCAGCTGTTTGGAGAACAACCGCTGATCACCCAGAACAACCTGTTGCAGGCGGTCGACCTTGCCCTGCTGCTAAAACTGACCGGGCGCGAGCAGGAAACAGGGATACTGCTGGCAACGGCGCTTGAAGCCTATGACAGGCCTTATTTCACAACAGGCGGAACAAAAGCATGGCTGGTGCCAGCGAAGGCCGAAGCACTGGCCATCCTCGGCCGCGACCAGGAAGCCCTCGACGAACTCCGCCGCATCATCGACAAGGGCTGGCGCGTCTACTGGCGCTGGGAAACCGACCTCAACCCCAACTTCAACGGCCTGCACGAACACCCCGAATTCCGGGCCATGATCGAAGAACTGGAAGAAGACATGCGGCACCAACGGGAAAAAGTCTTCGAAATGAACGCCCAGGGACAAATCGCCCCCCTGCCCCCAACGAGAACAGACAAACAATCCTCTTCATTGTGAAACGCTGCCCGGCAGGCCGTCGCGCGCGAAACTCAAGAGTGTGAGCCGGCTGGCGTCAGCCAGAGGCGAACCCAGCAATGCAGTTGAGCGCAGCCGCCTTCCGCAGCCAAGCTGCGGGAGCAGGGAAGCGAAACGCTTATGATGCTATGATTCGTGCTGCAGCCGATAAGATCGGAGAGTCTTTTTAACAAAGGAATGGAAAATGTCCGGGCTGTTTGAAGAGCTGAAAAGACGCAATGTCTTCAAGGTCGGCACGGCTTATGTCGTGCTGGCGTGGCTGCTTGCGCAGGTCACCGATGTATTCCTGGAGCCTTTCGGCGCCCCCGATTGGGTGATCAGGACCATACTGATCGTGTTACTCGCCGGTTTTCCGGTTGCCCTGCTGTTCGCCTGGGCCTATGAGCTTACTCCCGAGGGCATCAAGAAAGAAAAAGACGTCGACCGCAGCCAGTCCATTACACACGAAACCGGCCAGAAGCTGAACCTGACTATTATCTTCATCCTGGTGCTGGCACTGGGCTATTTCGCGGTGGACAAGTTTTACCTTGCACCGGCCCGCGATATTGAACGCGCGGAACTGGCGAAAGAAGTCGCTGAGTCCGATCTATCGGCCGAAACAGAAAAATCCATCGCGGTGCTGCCCTTCGTCAACATGAGTGAGGATGCCAGCAACGAGTATTTTTCGGATGGAATCTCGGAGGAAATCCTCAATTCACTCGCCCGGGTCAAGGAACTTAAAGTCGCGGGCCGGACTTCCTCTTTCGCCTTCAAGGACCAAAACCAGGACCTTCGCCAGATCGGAGAAACCCTGGGTGTCGAACATATCCTGGAAGGTTCAGTCCGCAAAGCCGGCACCAAGGTCCGTATCACGGCGCAACTGATCCAGGTGGATGATGGTTTCCACCTGTGGTCGGATACTTATGACCGCGAACTGGATGATGTTTTCGCCATCCAGGATGAAATAGCCACCGCCATCCTGGAGCAATTGAAAGCGCATTTGCTTGACGGACAAACAGTGATCGTGACCTCGACCCGGACCGATTCCGAGGCCTACGATCTTTACCTGCTCGGCAAACAGAGAATCTACGAACGCAGCGAGGCGACCCTGGAATCGGCGGCCGAGGTACTGGACCGGGCAATTTCCATCGATTCTGAATATGCCCCGGCATACGCTCAGCGCGGAATTGTTACCATACTGCTGTCCGATGATTCCTATGGCTCGATTCCCCGGGAACAGGCGCTGAGCCAGGCAAAACTCTATCTCGACCAGGCGCTGAGACTGGATCCGCAGCATGCAGAGGCGCTCGCCGGCATGGGGCTCTATTTCAGACAAATCCCCGGCGAAACAGAGTCCAGCATCGATTTCCTGCAACGGGCGCTTGAAATCAATCCCAGCCTGATCAACGCCAGCAACTGGCTGAACATCGCCTACAGCGATGCCGGCAGGTTGGAAGAAGCCATCGCAATCGTCCAGAACATTGTTCAATATGACCCGTTATACCGTCCTGGACTGAACAACCTCCTCAATTACTACATGGCGCGCATGGAGCTGCAGGAGGCACAGGCCCTGATTGACCGGGTCCGGCCGCTTCTGGGCAACGACCCGATCCTTCTGCAATTCGACGCCCGAATGCACTTTGCCAGGGGGCAGCTTGCAAACGGTATGCGGTTGATGGAGCAGGCAATAGCCGAAAGACCTCACCATGTCACTTTCAGAACCTGGCTCGGTCACGGGTTATTAGATACTGCCCAGTACGAACGTGCCACTGCAGAAGGCAATACCTGGCAGCGCTTTATTGCACTCTGGGAGCTGGGGCGCACAGAGGAAGCGACGCTGTTGGCGCAAGAACAGGCTGGCAGCGGCGAAGATATCGGCATGTTGGTTTACCTCTTGATCGATTCCGGTCAGGAAGAAGAGGCGGTGCGTTTTTTCAAGGAGCGCTGGGACAGCGTTGATGCCTTTGTGGTTGATTACCCGCCCCTGGGCAGGGGTGATGTGGGCACGCTGCTTGATCTTGCCTGGGCATTCGGAAAAACGGGACGCTCCGACCATTTCGATGACGCCATGGCCCAATCACGCGAGGCCCTGGACCGCCAAGTGTCGTTGGGCTACCGGTTTCCCTTTCTATACCTGAATGAAGCCATCTACCAGTTGATGGCCGGTAACAGGCAAGGGTCGCTGGAAAACATCGCCCTCGCCGTCGATGGAGGTGTGATGATCAGTGCAGGAATTACTCGCGTATCGCCGGCTCTCAGGATATTCGATGGTGATCCGGAGTTCGAAGCCATTCAGCAACGAATGATCGACCACCTCAACAGCGAACGCGCTGAACTGGGTTTGGAGCCGGTCGAAATATGAGTTTCATCGAGGAACTCAAGCGACGCAACGTGTTCCGAATCGCCGTAGCCTACCTGGTCTCGGCCTGGGTGGCGTTGCAGCTGGCCGATATCGTGCTGGAGAGCATCGAGGCGCCCAACTGGGTGATCCAGGCGTTCATGCTGGCGATCGGCCTGGGCTTTCCGCTGGCGCTGGTGTTTGCCTGGGCGTTTGAGATGACGCCGGAGGGCATCAAGAAAGAAAGGGACGTTGACCGCAGCCAGTCCATTACCCGCCAGACCGGCCAGAAACTAAACAGGGGTATCATCGTCGCACTCAGCATCGCAGTCGTCCTGCTGCTTTTCGACCGCTTTGTGCCGATGAGTTCGCGTGAACAGCCTGCCGTCGAACCAGCAGCCCGGCCAGCCGCCGCAGAGCAGGCCAAATCCATCGCCGTTCTGCCGTTCGTCAACATGTCCTCGGATACCGAGCAGGAATATTTTTCTGACGGAATTTCCGAGGAGATATTGAATTCACTCGCACGGGTCAAGGAACTCAAGGTGGCCGGGCGCACTTCATCCTTTGCCTTCAAGGGGCAGAACCAGGACCTTCGCCAGATCGGTGAAACCCTGGGTGTTGATCACATCCTGGAAGGTTCAGTCCGCAAATCGGGCACCAAGGTCCGCATAACGGCCCAACTGATCCAGGTGGATGACGGCTTTCACCTGTGGTCGGACACCTATGACCGGGAAATGGATGACATATTTGCCATCCAGGACGAAATTTCGACCGCCATCCTGACCGAGTTGAAGGCCCACTTGCTCGTTGGGGAGCAGATCACAGTGACCACCGCCCGGGCGGATTCCGAAGCATACGACCTGTACCTGCTGGCCAAGCAACGGATGTATGAGAGAACGGGCCCCACCATTCAATCCGCCGCCGAACTGCTGGACCGGGCCATTGCAATCGACGATACCTATGCGCCGGCATATGCCCAGCGGGGCATAACGACCCTGCTGTTGTCCGAAGGCTCCGGCACCTATGGCGAAATCCCGCATGAGCAGGCCCAGTCGCAGGGCAAACTCTATCTCGACAAGGCACTGGACCTGGACCCTGAACTGGCCGAGGCCTGGGCAGGTCTTGGCCTTTATTACATCGGCGGCTTGACCGCGGACTCCTGGCAGCAGGCCATCGAGCCTCTGCAAAAAGCGCTTGCCCTGAATCCCGGGCTGATCAATGCCAGTAACTGGCTGAATAATGCATACCAGGCGCTGGGTAAACCGGCAAAAGCGCGCGAGGTCGTGATGAATATGATCGAACGCGACCCCCTCTACCGCCCCGGAGTCCGCAATGCGATAAACAGTTTCAACATGTTTGGACAACCTGAACTGGCGATGGCGCACCTGGATCGCATCCGCCCTTTAATCCCTAACGACTCCGTGATCTATTCCAGCGAGGCCGCCGTTCTGCGTTGGCAAGGGCGCTTCTCGGAGGCATTGACGCTGGCCGATTCAGCCGTCGAACTGCAATCATCGAACTCGGTTGCGCGCATGACTCGCAGCTTTCTCTGGATGGACACGCATCAATTTGAACGGGTTGCCGATGAAGGTGAGGAATGGCTTCCGATCTTTGCCCTGACTGTTCTAGGCCGGACCGAAGAAGCTTCGATCCTGGCATTCAGGCGCGCCGAGGAACTCGCTGACGTCTCCACGCTGTTTACCTTCCTGAACCTCGTGGACCGCTCGGACGAGGTCGTCAGCTATTTAGAAGAGCGCTGGCCGGACCTCGACAGCCTTCGGAATGATTTTCCACCCTACAGCGGTCTGGGCGACTTCCTGATGATTGACGTTTCACTGGCTTACTCAAGGACCGGCAACCAGCAACGCTTCAACGAGGCCATGGCCCATGTCCGCACCGTTCACGATGATTTGATAGCCCAGGGTGTGAACAACATGGTTTTCTCCATGCACGAGGCCTCTTACCGGGCGATGGCGGGAGACCTGCAGTCCAGCCTGGAATATCTGGACAAGGCCATTTCACAGGGATTCATTACCACCACCCGGATCACTGATGCATGGCCTTACCTGGCGCCGCTTGAAGGCGACCCGCGCTACGAAGCCATCCAGGACCGCATGGTCGAACACCTCGAAGCCGAGCGCGCGGCGCTCGGGCTGGATCCCGCCACTACATGAGCCTGTTCGACGAACTGAAGCGCCGTAACGTTTTCAGGATCGGGATCGCCTACCTTGTAGGCAGCTGGCTGCTATTGCAGATCGTGGACGTGATCGGCCCAATCCTGAGACTGCCGGACGAGGTTGCCCGCTACGTCCTGTTCCTGTTGGCTGCCGGCTTTCTGCCCGCGCTGATCCTGGCCTGGGTATACGAACTGACGCCTGATGGGGTAAAGCTCGAAAGCGAGGTGGACCGAACCGTATCGATTACCCGGCGCACCGGCCGCAAGCTCGACCGGGCCATTATCGTGATCCTGGTATGCGCGGTTGGATTTTTGCTGTTCGACAAGTTCAACCAGGATGGCCGCGAGTACGCCGTCGAACCCGATACGCGGTCCCCGGCCAACAGCATTCAGCAGGAGCGAGCGGAAAACCGGCTCTCAACTTCCTCCGAAAAATCAGTGGCCGTTCTTCCTTTCGTGGCGATGAGCAACGGGCCGGATGATGACTACTTCACCGACGGGCTGACAGAGGAGATCATCAATACACTGGCGCAGCTTCCGGATCTGCTCGTGACAGCCAGGACATCGGCTTTTCATTTCAAAGGCGAAAACCTGCCAATCGATGAAATTGCGCGGCAACTGGGTGTAGAGCACGTCGTCGAGGGTTCGGTGCGCCGCGCCGGCGAGCAGCTTCGAATCACAGCACAGTTG
>JARFQZ010000219.1 GCA_029287515.1 Lysobacterales bacterium | reverse complement strand
GAATGCCGACCAGCTTTGGATCCCGGGTAACAAGCTCTGGCGCTCTGTGGATGGCGGCGAAAGCTGGATCCTTGAACCTGGTGTCAAGGATGATTACCAGGATATCTGGATCGATCCCAACAACGAGAACCGGATGATTGCCACCTGCGACGGTGGCACCCAGGTCACTCTGACCGGCGGCAAGACCTGGTCAGGTTTTGCCAATCAAAACGGCACCCAGTTTTACCGGGTTGCCACCGACGACCAGTTTCCATACCGTGTCTACAGTAATTCGCAGGATCTGCTGGTCTATAGCGTACCCAGCCGCTCGCGTTGGGGCGGTATCCCGGTGCACATGACCGATTACATCGCCAGCGGAGAAACCGGTTCTGTCATTCCCAAGCCGGGTGATCCCAATATCGTGTATTCGCTGACAACCGGAGCCACTTTCGGTGGTGCAGCACAATTTACAATCAATAACCTGAAGACAGGTCAAAACGAGGTCCGCTCGGTTTGGCCTGAAATCCTGTTTGGCACGCCGGCATCGGATTTTGCCTACCGGTTCAACTGGCAAGCGCCTTTCATCGTGTCTCCCCACGATTCAAACACGATTTACATGGCCGGTAATGTCGTATACCGCACTCGAGACGAGGGCATGACCTGGGAGATCATCAGCGATGATCTGACCCACAACATGACGGAGAAGATGAAAGTCGCCGGCACGCTATGGTTACCGGAATATTTCGGCCAGGAGATTTTCTCCACCATTCATCGCCTTACCGAGTCGCCGCATGAGAAGGGCGTGTTGTGGGCAGGAACGGATGATGGTCGTTTGTGGATCACCCGCAATGGCGGTGGAAAGTGGCAGGAAATCACACCACCGGATCTGCCCGAATTGTCGGCCATTTATGAAATCGAAATTTCACCGCATGACCCGGCCACTACTTACGTCGCGATCACTCGCTATCGCAAGGCGGATAATGATTACTCGCCCTACTTGCTGAAAACAGACGATTATGGCAAGAGTTGGAAGAGGATTGACGACTCCTTTCCACAGGACGAGATCACGCGGACCATCCGCGAGGACACCGAGCGCAAGGGCATGCTGTTCGTGGGTACCGAGACCGGCGTATTCGTAACCATAGACGACGGTAACGAGTGGCGTCGGCTAAACCTCAATATGCCGCCGCTGCCTGTCCATGACCTGGAGGTCAAGGGTTCCGACCTGGTCGCGGCCACGCACGGCCGGGGTTTCTGGATTCTTGATGACATCAGTCCGTTGCGTCAGTACAAAGAGGCACAGGCCGAAAAACCAGCCCACCTGTTCAAGCCCGAAGATCACACGCGTTTCGGCTATAACTGGTGGATGGACTACGGAGGTGGACCGCCTTCCGACGAGAAGTACTTCTTCGTCCGCAATGCCGAGGCCGGCTATACGTTCTATGAGCGCGGCATTGTCAACGGTGAGCGCAAGCGAGACTTCATCGATGCGGGCGAGGCCCGTCCGACGGGCGCGCTGATCTATTACTTGCTGCGCGAGGATGCAAAGGAAATCAGCCTCTCAATTCTGGATGAGAACGGCAACGTCATCCGCACCTTTACGCAGGACGAAATCCCGACGCAGCGCTTCCTGAGCTTCGATAACCGCGGCTACGAGCAGGACCTGGTCACGGGCGAGCCTAAGGCCACTGTCAGCAAGGGTCTCAATCGTTTTATCTGGGACATGCGCTACCCGATGGTTTCCGCCATTCCCGGAGTGCCGCCGGTCATGATCAAGCCAATCGCCAAACCCGGCACCTACCAGGTCCGGCTGACGGTTGACGGCAAATCACAGACCGAGTCATTCGAATTAAAACTCAATCCAAATGAAAGCTATACGCTTGCGCAGACTGAATCTAAAGCGGAAGCCTGGATGGCGTTGTATGCCAAGGCTGAGGAAGGAGTGCAGACGGTGCTGAAAGCGCAGGCTGCGCAAGCCGAAGCTGCAAAAATTATCGAATCGGGCGATGCATCCGCTGAGCTGAAAGCCCAGGCCGAAGCAGTCAATCAACTGAGTGCCGACTTCATCAAGAGCATGTTGGCCACTGGACGCACCCTGGTGCAGATCATCAGTGAGCCTACCAGGCCGATGTCAAAGCTGGTGACCTTGCACAACATCATGGAGCACAGCGAGGGCCCGCCCAACCAGCCCTGGTTGCAGGTTTACGAGAAAACGGCCGCAGAAATCGATGCGAGAATGGCCGAGTTCAACCTGGCGCTGGCCAGTGAAGTCGAAAAACTCGAGGCATTGAACTAGCTTGCACTGGAACCGAGCGCCCGCTGCATCATGTGCGATACCAGCTTGAGCTGTGCCAGGCCCAGCGATCCGATTCGCGAGGCCGCGGCGGCTTCGATGGCGGCGACCTTGGCGCAGCGGACGACCGAGGGCGCCGGCAGCCCGGCCTCTTCCAGGTGCGTGACCTCAACGTCACCGGCCCAGGGTTTGTTCTTTGCGCTGGTGATCATCAGCACCCAGAGCAGGCCAAGCGCCTCCTGCAATTCGGGAGAGGACACGACCAGTGCCGGGCGGTGCTGTTTGGCGGGCTTTTCCCCGTATGGGAACGGCACCTTGATGACATCACCGGGTTTAAAGGCTGGCATAGGCTTCTTCGTCCTCTTTACCGCGCCACTCGTCGAAACTGCCGAACGGATCTTCAGCAAAGGAGCCGGCCGTGGCCCGGGTCAATATGACCTGTCCGTCGGTGATTTCGTAGGCGAGCGAATCGCCCGGCTTCAGTTTAAGCGCCCGTCTGACCGATTGTGGAACCGTGGTCTGCGACTTGCTGGTCAATTTGCTGGTGATCAT
>JARFQZ010000178.1 GCA_029287515.1 Lysobacterales bacterium | reverse complement strand
CGCGAGAATTCCCCTGAACGTCCATTGGACTGGTGGGCAAATCCCACCGTGTTGAGTGAATTCGTCAGCCCCCAGACTTTCCAGTCATTTTGAAACTGGAGCCAGACCTCGGGTTCGTGGTTGGTCTCCCTGAACGGCTCGGAATCCCCGCGGTTGTACATCTGCCAGAAAGACCGGTTGGTGTAGGCGCCATAAATATCCATCCTGTCGTCGAACAGGCCGACCGCCAGCGGCACTTTCAGGCTGAGCTGAAACTGGCTTTCAATATTCTTGTTATCGAATTCCGAGTCCCAGCCTTCCCAGTTGTATGCCGCCACCAGGAAATAGTTGGGACGGTGCGCAAGAATGGTGAACGGGCTTGCCGCAGCCTCGCGCTCCGCTGCCAGGCGCTGGTCGATCGCGCCCGGCACAGCCTCCGATGCCGGCTCAGACGGCTCGGTGATCTGACCTTGCGCTGGCGTACATTGCCTGCGGATCTCCGCCAGGGTCATTGATCCTTCCGCCGTTTCGGCCAGGTTCATGACACATTCCCGGTCCAGGTCCGCGGATGCGGCAATGGCAGGTGCAACGCATACAGGCAGGGAAAATACAGCGGTCAAAAAGAAAACGGCCGTCGTGTGGCGGCCGCAATAGTCAGATGTCATGTGATTCTTCAGTCCTTGTCTTTCCCGAAAATCTCGCTAATTTTCTCCGAGGCTTTTGCTTTCAGCATTTCAGTGGCCGCTTCCTTGGTGATTTCCGAAATAACTTCGGAGGCAATAATTTTCGATACTTCGGAGCGGGTTCCCTTGATGTCCCTGATCTCTATCGCATCAACCTCGAGGTTGGAGTAACGGTCCAGCGATTCAGACTCGAAGGAGGCTCGGGACTCGTTCATTCGAAAGTTACGGATCACGTAGATTTGTTCTTCCTCAGCTTCCTCAGCCTGACCGGGCTCGGCATCGGCATCGGCTTCGGAAGATGAACCGGCCTGGTTTACCGCTGCCAATATCTGGTCAAAGTTCGTCTTTCCGCCCATTTCCTCAATGACGATTTCGGGGTTATTGATGACAATGCGCTTGATGTCGAAATTGGCATAGTCCACCGCTGCCTCGATATCGTTCAGACTGAACGCATTCTTGTTTTTGTAACCGGGTGGGTTAGCAATCGTAATATTGGAAATACTCAAAGACCCGGCCTTGATGTCAGATTTCACATCGCCGACACTCACCAGCGTACCAAGCGAGGCGGAGGCATGTTTTTCAATGGTTTTCTCGATCGTTGTATCCATTTTGAATGCGACGAAATACCACGCCGCCCCGCCAACAACCACCACCAGACCCACCAGAAGGATCAGAGCTTTCTTCATATCGGATTTCCTGTCTCGGTAAAATTAGTTCCAGCAACAGCACAAGGATACAATAAGCTCATGAGCGCAGAGAAAACAACGCATTTTGGATACAAGGAAGTTGCCGTAAAGGAAAAAGCCACGCTGGTCCGGGAAGTATTCGACTCGGTAGCGGACAACTACGACCTGATGAACGACCTGATGTCGTTGGGTGTGCACCGCCTGTGGAAGCGTGACTTTGCCGCAAGCAGCGGCATTGGGCTGGGCGACCAGGTGCTGGACCTGGCGGGGGGCACCGGTGACATCGCCGCACTGTTGAGCAGGAAAGTGGGGGCCAGGGGCAGGGTCGTATTGAGCGATATCAACGAAGCCATGCTGAACGTGGGGCGCCAGCGGCTGGAAGACAGGGGCATCGCGAACAATGTCCGGTACGCGATTGCCAATGCTGAACACCTGCCTTTTGCCGACGGCGAGTTCAATGCTGTCACCATTGCTTTCGGTTTGCGCAATGTCACCGACAAGGAAGCGGCGCTGAGGGAAATGTTCAGGGTGCTTCGCCCCGGCGGAAGGGCCATGATCCTGGAGTTTTCGCAAGTCCGGCCGGAGCCCCTCAAGGCCATTTACGACGCTTGGTCTTTCGGCGCTTTACCCGTACTGGGGAAAATCATCGCCAATGATGAGGAAAGCTACCGCTACCTGGCCGAAAGTATCCGCAAGCACCCGCCCCAGGAGGAATTGGCGCAGATGATGAGGGACGCCGGTTTCGACCAGGTGCGCTTCCGCAACCTGACCGGCGGAATCGTCGCCATTCACAGCGGGGTTCACAGCTGATCATGCCTGAATACAGAACACCGTTGCCGGGAATCCTGGCAGCCATGCTGGAGTCCGCAATCAATCGCCTGCTGGACCTGGACCAGGACTCGCCCGAACGCTTTGACCGGCTTGAAAGCCGGATGCTGAAGCTTGACATCGAGGGCGTGGGTATCAGCCTGTTCTTCGCGTTCAACCGGGGCCAGGTCGAAGTAGGCACACGATCATCATTCGAGCCGGACACCGTGATCAGCGGGTCTCCCGTGGCCCTGTTCGCGATGGCCGTTCCCGAGGATATGGGCAGTTGGGGCAGCCCCGAATCGCGGGTAACCATCTCCGGCGACGCCAACCTCGCCCGTGACCTGGAGCGATTGTTTTCACGGCTCGATCCAAACTGGGAGGGCCGGCTTTCCAGGATTTTCGGTGACGTGTGGGGTCACCAGGTGGCCGCCGGACTGCGTGCCGGGGCCGAACAGGCGCGCGAATCAGCCGGCAGCGCCGGGGAAATGATCAGTGAATTCCTGCAGGAAAACCAGTCGCCCGTGGTCCGTAAAGATGAAGTCGAGGCTTTTGCGGAAGAAGTCGAGGATACGCGCGACTGGCTGAACGAGCTTGAAAACCGCATCCGCGAACTGGAAGACTCAGCCAAATGATCCATACGCTGCGCCAGTTCGGCCGAATGCTGAAAATCAGCGCTATCCTGTCGGCTTACCAACTTGATGAATTTCTGGAGGCCACCCACCTGTACCGGCCGATGCGCCTGCTGAGGTTTCTGTTACCCTGGGCCCGGCGTGACGTGTCTGACAAGCCTCGCGGTGAAAGACTGCGGTTGGCCCTCAATGAAATGGGGCCGATTTACGTCAAGTTTGGCCAAATCATCTCCACTCGCCGTGACCTGGTGGCGCCGGATATCGCGGACGAACTCGCGCTGCTGCAGGACCAGGTGCCCCCTTTCCCCGGCGCCGAGGCCCGGGACATCGTGGAAAGCGCCCTGGGCAAGCCGGTCGGCGAACTGTTCCAGTCATTCGATGCCGAACCGATGGCCTCAGCCTCCATTGCACAGGTGCACGCGGCGGTTCTGCCTGACGGCAATGAGGTCGTGGTCAAAGTGGTCCGCCCCGGTATTCGCAAGCTGATCCGCCGCGACATCGACCTGCTCATGTCCATCGCTCAACTGGCTGAGAAATACTTGCAGACCGGCTCCAGGGTGAAACCGACCGAATTTGTCCGCGAGTTCGAAACGTTCATCTTCGACGAACTGGACATGACCCGGGAGGCCTCCAACGCTTCGGCTTTGCGCGCCAATTTCGAGGGTTCACCCGATCTTTATATTCCGGAAATTTACTGGCCCTACTGCAAAGAGCAGGTGCTGGTAATGGAACGGGTCTACGGAATTCCCATCAGTGACATACAGGGGCTGAGGGATGCCGGGGTCAACATGGAACGTCTGGCCAAGATGGGCATCCGGGTGTTTTACACCCAGGTGTTCCGCGACAACCTGTTCCATGCCGACATGCACCCCGGTAACATCCTGGTCGATGCCCGCGACCCTGAAAACGCCAGTTATATCGCGCTGGATTTCGGTATCGTCGCCAGCCTCACTCCCCTGGACCTGTATTACATCTCGGAAAACTTCCAGGCCCTGTTCAACCGCGACTACTTCCGCGTGGCGCAGTTGCACATCGACGCCGGCTGGGTGCCGCACGATACC